>CAYRLJ010000053.1:24530-29532 GCA_964425025.1 uncultured Burkholderia sp.
CCGACCGTCTGGCCGAAGCGTTCGCCGAAGCGATGCATGCGCGCGTGCGGCGCGAATTCTGGGGCTATGCGAAGAACGAAACGCTCGATAACGACGCGATGATCGCCGAACAATACGCCGGCATTCGCCCGGCTCCCGGCTACCCGGCGTGCCCCGATCACCTCGTCAAGCGCGACATGTTCGCCACGCTGAAGGCCGACGACGTGGGCATGACGGTGACCGAATCGCTGGCGATGCTGCCCGCCGCGAGCGTATCGGGCTTTTACATCGCGCATCCGGAAAGCCGCTACTTCTCGGTCGGCAAAATCGATCGCGACCAGGTGGAAGACTTCGCCAAGCGCAACGCTATGGCCATGTCCGACGCCGAGCGTGCGCTCGCGCCGTTGTTGTGATCGACGCACAGTTCGATCGCTAAAGGCTGGCTGCGAAAGGCCGCGCGGTCGGCCTCCAATCGAAGAGCCCGGTTTACGCGCACATGCGCGAACCGGGCTTTTTTTGGATGGCAGCGTTGGCGCCAAAGGTTCAAACTGGGTCGGACATGCGCTGACACCCTCTTTGATAGACGGAACACGACGATGACACCGATCCGGAACACCGAAGACCGCTTCGGAGCGGTCGCGATGCTGTTGCACTGGTTAATGGCGCTTCTTATCATCGGACTTGTGGCATTAGGGCTGTACATGGTCTCGCTTCCCGACGCCGGCTTCAATACGAAGAAGATCATGCTGATTATTTATCACAAGCAGCTCGGGATATCTGTACTCGTTTTATTCGCAGTGCGTCTCGCTTGGCGTTTGACACACATACTGCCGCGACTTGCCGCACACCTGCCCGAATGGCAAAAAGTCGCCGCCCGCTTCGTTCATCTTTGCTTTTACGCACTGATGTTCATGTTGCCGTTGACTGGTTGGTTGATGTCTTCCGCGGCGGGCATCCCGGTATCGTTCTTCGGCCTGTTCACGCTGCCCGATTTCCTTCCCCACGACGAATATCTGTTTCGGCGACTCATTGATATCCACGAATGGTTGGGCTACATGCTGATATTTTTTATCTTTATCCACGTAGGCGCGGCATTGAGACATCACTTCGTATTCAAGGACGATACCTTACGCAAGATGCTGCCCTAGTCCGCTTTCTCAACCACGAATCCGGCAAGTTCCCGCAATAGCTTTGCCATAGCCTGATTGGCCGCCACGACCCCCGCGTAAGGGTTCCTTTCCTGCATGGGTTCCCGCTCCGACAATTCCTTGGTCGCAATGACCTGATTCGTGGTCTCGCGGATCAGATAGAAACGCATCGCGAGATGCAGCTCGGCGGGATTCGATGTGAAGTCCTGCCTGATCTCCAAGATTTCGCTGCGAAGCGTGAAAGTGTGACGACCGAAATAGGAGGGCGACAAAACTTCCCTGAAGTAGTGGGTGCGTCGAAGTGTCTCAATGATTAAAGGATGAATCATCTGAGGTGGAGTTTCCGCCCATTCATTCTGACTGAAGTATGCGATCTGATAAGCCTGTGTCGTATAGGCCATTTGCGTTGTGGCATAGATCGGCTCGATCTCGGGCATCAGGACCAGCAGGGTAGAGGAGTGAGTCGGTTCGACGGGCAAATCGAGGGGGATAGGTTCCAGCGCATATTTCTTCACGTCGGGGCTTGCCGGTGAAAACAGGGCGCAGCCCGGAAATAAGACGGCGCACAGAGCGACGAATATTGCCCTGCCCACGTCAGGTTTCATTTTCTTTCCCCCGGTCCGGGCGGCGGCGGCGCGGTGCCGCGAATGACGATCGATGGATCTCGATTGAGCTTGGCCGCTACGTCGGTCAATGAACTGGATACCTTATCAAGGCTGGACAGCGCCTTGTGTGCTTCGGGCAAGATTTGCGTCTGAAGCGCTCTCATGGTGTCATCGCTCGAATTCAGCAGCGGCTCGAAGCGAAGACTAGCTCGCTCGGTATTGGCAACGATGGAGTTCAGCTTCGTGGTATTTTCCGCCAGAGCGTGGGTCACTTGTTGCAAACTATCGGCCGATTGTTTCAATGATGCCACGGTCTTTTGGTCGAGGATTGACTCCAGCAGTCCGGTGACGACTTTAACATTTTCGTTTACCTGATTAATTGTCGTATCGAGCGTCACCGCTTTCGACGGCGCCGTCGGAATGACCGGATAAGGTTCGCGGGGCGGTGCGGTTAGTGGCCGCGAAGCGGTGCCGACGTCTTCGAGAGCAATGTATACGTAGCCGGTAAATCCTCGTGTCGCGAGTCCTCGCGAAGTAATCGTCGCTACGCTGGCCGACGTGACCGGAGCGGTCTTGTCGATACTCAACACGATATTCACTGAATGCGGATCGACCAGCCTGACGCTTTTCACCTTTCCCACTTCGACGCCATGAAATTCGACCGGGGCATCGGCAATGAGACCGGAAACGGAATCATGGGTATAGATCTGGTAGGTTGCGTATTGGTTTGCCGAAAAGAAATACCAGGCGGCTCCGGCGGCCGTCAGGACAAGCAAGAACGCCACAAACGCGAATCTCGCCTTCGTGTTGACATCGTTTGCCATCACGCCGCCTCCATGGTGATCCGGAACGTCGCGCGAAACGGAACCTGCGGCCGGTGTCGGCGCTGATCCGCGATGACCGGCCGATCACAAATCAATGGTACCCGAACCACCGGCGCGGATCTCGCTGCGGGGCAGGGCTATCCAGATATCTGTCGTCCATCCTCGTCTGGATTCCGACGGCACTTGCCTTCCAACGTGTCAGCAGCATTCAATATTCCACCGCTACGGCCGAGCACAGCGATAGTCGGCCTCGTTGCTCGGTCGCACGCTCCCATGAGCATTGAAAGGAATTCGATGCGTCGGGCCCTTACCGCTATGGATCGCTATAGGGCAGTGACTACTGGCAACCTCTGCAATCGGCAGAACTGAAATGGTGCAGGATTAATGACGCAGACCAGGAAGAGGTTTACTTCATACCACCGCTATCTGCACGGTGCGCAAGGCGCGTTACATAAGGCATATGCACTGACTCGCCAAACGGCCGCTCAGCTTGCGCACCCGGCGCCTCTTTTCTGACGAAAAGAGGCAGCAATTACCGCGCCGCCGCAGCGGCGACGCGTGGCATCCGTGCTGACGCCTAGCTCACACGCCCCAGAGGATGTCAGCGTTTTCGCGCTGTGCGGCGCGCAGCATGTCGAGGAAAGGATAAGCGCGCTGTGAGAGCCCGATCGGCAGTTCGTGCGGCTCGTGGCCGTCTTCCCCTTCGTGGAAGTGTCCGTCGTGCTCAGCGAGTTCTCGCTTATCCGTCACGATCGCCGCCTCGAGTTTCGAGATCGCACCCGGCAGTTCGTCGTGCGTAATCACGCCGCGCGCGCCCAGGTGCTTGCCGACGATTCCGACAAGGTACTGAGCCAGGTTTTCCAACATCACGACATCCGGCGCTGCACGACATTTGAATGTAATCAACATGATGGACCCGTTTCCTTCGTTTTGTTTACTACACCTGACGACGCCATGACATGGCTTGCCCCGGGCCGAGCCGCTCGCGCGAAAAAACGCGCCGGCGGCGCGCCGCTCGCCGGGCGCCTGATGAAGACATATTAGCACCTGCTAAAATCCGGCTAGACACAAACGCGCGCGTTTCGCAGCGAGTGCGAATGCGGCGGGCGCCGCCCGCTTGCCACTGCGCCAACCCTCGCGTCCGCTTTGCGGACCGCCACAGCCGACCGTACAGAAACAGCATGCTGCCTGCACATAAACAAAGCCTCGAAGCCTTGCTCGCCGCCGGCGTCAAGCAAGTCGTCACCGAATCGAACGGCGATGCCGCCGCGCTGCCCGCCATCGCGCTCGAACGCCCGAAAGCGGCCGCGCATGGCGATGTGGCCTGCAACGTCGCCATGCAGTTGGCCAAGCCGCTGCAGAAGAACCCGCGCGAACTCGCGCAGCGCATCGTCGACGCCTTGCTCGCCCAGCCGGCCGCCAAGGATCTAATCGACGCGGCCGAGATCGCCGGCCCCGGCTTCATCAATCTGCGTCTGACTTCGAAGGCGAAGCAGGCCGTGGTCGGCGCGGTAATGGCGGAAGGCGCCGCGTTCGGGCGCTCGACGCATGGCGCCGGCGAGCGCGTACTCGTCGAATTCGTGTCCGCCAACCCCACGGGGCCGCTGCACCTCGGCCACGGCCGTCAAGCCGCGCTCGGCGATGCCCTCGCGAACGTCCTGGCGAGCCAAGGGTACGCCGTTCATCGCGAGTTTTACTACAACGACGCGGGCGTGCAAATCCATAACCTCGCCGTCTCGACGCAAGCGCGCGCGAAGGGCCTCAAGCCCGGCGACGCCGGCTGGCCGGAAGCGGCGTACAACGGCGAGTACATCGCCGACATCGCGAACGATTACGTGAACGGCGAGACCGTCGCGGCCAAGGACGGCGAGCCCGTCAAAGGCAAGGGCGACATCGACGATCTCGACGCGATTCGCAAGTTCGCCGTCGCCTATTTGCGCCACGAGCAAGACATGGACTTGCAATCGTTCGGCGTGAAGTTCGATCAGTACTACCTCGAATCGTCGCTCTACACCGAGGGGCGCGTGGCCAAAACGGTCGATGCGCTCGTCGCCACGGGCAAGACGTTCGAGCAAGACAGCGCGCTGTGGCTGCGCACGACGGAGTACGGCGACGACAAAGACCGCGTGATGCGCAAATCCGACGGCACCTATACCTATTTCGTGCCCGACATCGCCTATCACGTCACTAAGTGGGAACGCGGCTTCGCGAAAGTCATCAACGTGCAGGGCTCGGACCACCACGGCACGATCGCGCGCGTGCGTGCCGGCCTGCAAGCGCTCGGCGTGGGCATTCCGAAGGGCTATCCCGACTACGTGCTGCACAAGATGGTCACTGTGATGCGCGACGGCCAGGAAGTGAAGATCTCCAAGCGCGCCGGCAGCTACGTGACCGTGCGCGATTTGATCGAGTGGCTGGAGGCGACGGGCAAATCCGACGCCGACAA
>CAYRLJ010000054.1:0-29193 GCA_964425025.1 uncultured Burkholderia sp.
ATAGCCGTCGTCCGCGCCGCCGCGACCGTAGAGCTTGCCATCCTCGAACTTAGGCGTCCACGGGCCGAGATCCTTGCGCCATCCGTCGAATTCGGGCTGCTTGTCGAGGTGGCCGTACAGCACCACCGTGTCCGTGCTGCCCGAGCGCGTGGCCGGTGTCTCGAAGTAGATGACAGGCGTGCGTCCGGGCAAACGGACGATTTCGAGCTTTAGCCCTTGCACTCGCTGCGCCTGCGCCCAACTGGCCGCATCGGCGACCACGCGCTCCAAATATCCGTGCTTTTCCCAGTCGGCGTCGAACGCGGGACTCTTGGCGGGAACTTGGATGTAGTCGGTCAACGCGGGAACGATCTCATCGTTCCACTTGCGCTCGACGAACTCGGTCAACGCGGCGCGATCAATCGAAGCATTTTGCTGCTGCGTATCAAGTGCGGTCATGGCGGTGGGCCCTGGCGGTCGAAGCGCACATGATAGTCCCGATTGGGACGCCGACGAAACGGCCGAAAAGCAGGCGGCAAGCGAGGGCCCGGAGAAAGCGCGACAATATGTCACACCGTCTCTCGAGGTGAGCGTCATCTTGGATCGAATTGCGTTCCAGATCGTCGAGGCAGTGTTTGCGCTGGCGATCTATTTTGTGCCGGCGATCATCGCGGACCACCGCAAGCGCAGCGATGTTCTCACGCTGGCGCTGTTCAACGCGTGCATGGGCTGGACGGTCGTCGGCTGGCTCCTCGCGCTGTATTGGGCGCATCTGCCCAATCCTCCAGCGAGCCTTGCGGGCGAGGTCACGGCCAAGCGCCGGCTGCTGCGGATGGCGGCTTTTTCCTCGGCGCTCGCTGCTCGCGCGAATCAGCGCACGGCTAAGCAAGGTGGCGCGCGGCACTAGCCGCGCCGTTCTGCCGGCACGTTTTTTTGGACGCCCGCGGCGCTGCCTCAAACGCTTAGCTTAAGGACGCCCTGAACGCCTTGGACGAACGGCACGCTGGCCGCGACGGAGCCCGCCACGGCCGCGGCATAACGGCGGACATGAGCGAGGCCGGGCGAGATCGAGCGTGGCTCGCGCCCCAGTGCTTCGCGCGCGAATGTGTCCTGCCGGAACGCACCGTGTTCGTCGAACCATTGGCATAGCACGGTGTCGTCCATGACGGCCGTTACCGTCATGCGGCAACCGCCCACCTTCACCGTCACGACATCGCCGATGCAAAACGGCTCAACTAGGTCACGGTCAGCTATCGACATGTGTAGTACTCCGTCGCAAAGCATCGAACCGTCGGATAAGGGACGGCGATCCAATTGTGCGGCATCAAACGGCACCGAAATCACGAAACCGCTTGATCTTTCATTAGCCTCGCAATAGCTTCCGAGGTGAAGGAGAGATTAACAATAGAATTTTTATTCTACAAGCGGTTTTAGGGAAAACATGGAGACGGACGGAGTCTTCGAAACCCAGACACGGCGGACGCATGAATCGCTCTGACTCAAGAGACATAGAAACCGCTTTTTCAGGGTTTCAAGGGACAGATCGTTGCCGGATATCAACAATCGTACTTTTAGCCTGAGAAGGCCGCCGCATGGAGCGCGTGAGCTTGCGGTTTCTCGCTCGCCCATCCGTTTCCGGTGTTTCACCAAAAGCAGCGCAGCAATGCGCTAGCATGACGAGCGCCGCCGTTTTGATAAAAGTCGATTTTGCATTGCAGCATTAAACGGATCTGATAAACGCAATCCCTAAAACGGCTATTCGGACTTCAATGGAAACGTTTATCAACAATACGATTTATGTCTAGATAGTCGCGACGACCCACTACGATTCATCGCGGCTGTCAATCCGCTCGATTTTCAGCGCTAAGCTTCGAGCGTTATGCATGCGCGCCGCGAAGCGACGACGATCAGTTTCATCGTGGCGCGCGTTGCACCGACGAAAAGCTTGCGCGCGGCCCGCTCGTCGAACGCATCGAAATCGACTTCGGTCAGAACCACGCACGGGGCCGATTGGCCCTTGAAACGATAAATCGACTCGAGCAAGACGTCCCCGTCGCGATATTCTGGATTGCCGAACAGATCGTATTTGCCAGTGAAGCTGCGCAGGCGATGCGGCCCCAAGTGTTCCAGCGCCGTCAACGCCGAGCCTTCGCGGCCCCGATACGACAGCACAGCAATGTCTTGCTTGCGAAAGCCCAACGAGAGCGCCTGTGTGATCGCGCGCTTGGTGGCATCGACGACGGCCTCATCCTGCTTTTCATCGTAAGAAGTGAACGAGATCTGCGACCCGTCGAATGGGCTGCCCGCAGAGAGATCGGACGCGCGGGGCACCGCCGCACCCACCTTCTCGCGCACGAATTCCAAGATGTCGCGTGGGCTGCGATAGTTGGTCGTCTCCGTCAGCACCGTCCATCCCGGCAAGGCGACAGGTTCGCGCATATACAGGTTTTGCAGCGGATCCTCGAGCCACCACCAGGCGCCGTCCGGCCTCACGAGCCGCGACAGCGCCTCCACCCAAGCCTCCTGAAAATCCTGCCCCTCGTCGACGATCAGGACGTCGAACGTCCATCGCTCCCCGATAGGCGCGTTCGCGAATGCGGCTTCCAGCCGGCCGAAAACGTCCGGCGCCCGAAAATCTTGTACCGCCCCCACATCGCGAGCGACCCAATCGCAGAGCTGGTGGTAGTTCGCGACACGCACGCCCTGCGGCGCGACACGTGCGATATGGTCGGCCAGCGGCCGATTGAAGCAAACATACAGCGCACGCTTGCCGTGCGCCGCGGCATCCTTCATCGCCTGCACGGCCAGTTGGGTCTTGCCCGAACCGGCGGTTCCGATGACACGCAACCGGAACGGCGTGAATGTCAGCCGGCGCGCCCAAGTCGCCAAGCCGCCCGACAAACGGGTGACGAGCGTGCCCGCTTGGCCGACGAGCGCACTCGTATCGGGCGTGAGCGACAACTCGTCGGCCAAAAAATGGTGGATCTTCGCAGCGCATGGTAACTTCGGCTCGTCCGCCGGCAGCACCGCCAAAATGATGGACGCGAGGCGATCCTTGCGCGTTGCATCGACGATGCTTTCCGGCGGGACGCCGGCGATCGCGGCGTTCCTGACGATGTAGTCGGGACAGAACAGCAGCGCTTCGATACAGTACGTCCCCGCGCCGAACGCCGCCGTGAACCGCCGATGCAGGTTTTCGACGGTTCGCGCGAGCTGAACGGAGACGTTGCGCTCCGTCTGCAGATAGACCTTGACGAGACCTTTCGGCGTTTCGCGAAGAAACCCGGCTTTCTGCTCGACGAGCAGGACGCGCCCCGCGGGGCTCACGATGACGAAGTCCGCTTCGCCGAATACGGAGAAAGCCCGATTCAGACGAGTCCAATGCACGCCGTGATAAACGGTGTAATCGGCGGGCAGGGCCTGCTCGAGCAGCGTGAGCGTTTCGCGTTCGCGCTCGGCGGCACCGGTCGCGGCGAGATTCTTCCAATCGTCGGGAATAAGGCGTGCCATGCGGGCTAATCCTCGCTTTGACGTTTTGAATTCGGCGTATTGTACAAACCGCGCGGCGCAGCGACATATCGAAGCGCCGCCATATTTTTCGGAGAAAAATTCAAATGCTGAAGATTTGGGGACGAGCCAACTCGGTCAACGTACAAAAAGTGCTCTGGTGCTGCGACGAGTTGAGCTTGCCATTCGAGCGCGTCGACGCGGGGCTGGAATACGGTCGGGTCAACGACCCCGACTATCGCGAACTCAATCCGAACGGCCAGATCCCGACGATCGAGGACGGTACGTTCGCCTTGTGGGAGTCAAACTCGGTCCTGCGCTACCTCGCGATGCAGTATGGCGCGTCGAGCTCGCTCTACCCCGCCGAGCCGCAGCTGCGCGCAAGCGTCGACCGATGGCTCGATTGGTCGCTTTCGACGTTGGCACCCGCAGAGCGCCCGGTGTTTCTGGCCCTCGTGCGCACGCCGCCCGAACAGCGCGACATGCAAGCGCTCGCGGCCAATGTGAAAACGCTCATCTCGCGCTGGAAGATCGTCGACGGCCATTTACAAGGCCGCTTTCATCCCGAGGGGGATCGTTTCACGATCGCCGACATCGTGCTCGGCGCGTTCGCGAAACGCTGGTTCGCCGTCGAAGGGATCGATCGTCCGCCCATGCCTAGCCTCGAGCGCTGGTACCAGCGCCTGACGCAACGCGCCGCGTTCAGGAAGTACATCGATTTGCCTTTGAGCTGACCGTCCCGGTGCATGCCACGCATCGGCACCCATCACGGCCGTGCGCGCTGCTCGCCGGCGCGTGTCAGCCATTCGTCGAGTAGCGGCACTTGGACGGGCTTCGTCAGATGAAGGTCGAAGCCATGATCGAGCGAACGCGCGACATCGCTTTCCTGGCCGAATCCCGTCATCGCGGCGAAGCGGGCGCCGCCTAAGGCTTTCGTCCGCTTCAACTGACGCAAGACAGAGAATCCATCGGCGCCGGGCATGGCGATATCGATGAGCGCGACGTCGATGGGTTCCGCGCGCTCAGCGATATCGACGGCCTGCGCGCCGCTGTAGGCCACCTGCACTCTGTGCCCCTTCATACGCAGCAGCATCGCCATGCTGTCCGCGGAATCGCAGTTGTCGTCCACCACGAGCACGCTCAGCGCGCCTGAATCGGCGTCCGCCCGCGAACCGCCGCGCATGCCCTCGTCATTGGCGGCGTCTTGAACTGCGAACAACGGCAACCTCACCGAGAAGGTGGCGCCGTGCCCGATCCCGTCACTCGACGCCTCGATCGAGCCGCCATGCATCTCCACGAGCCACCGGCACAACGTGAGGCCGATCCCCAACCCGCTCTCCTTGCGCTCGTAGCGATTGTCGGCCTGCACGAACAGATCGAAGATCGATTCGATCGCCGCGGGATCGATGCCGCAGCCGTCGTCGGCTACGCGCAAGCGCGCGAACGTCCCCACTTTATCGACCTCGACGGTGATGCGCCCGCCATGCTCGGAGAACTTCGATGCGTTGTCGAGCAAACTTTGCACGACTTGCACGAGCCGCGTTCCGTCGCCGTTCACGACGATCCCCGCGGGCGGCATATAAAGTTCGACCGTTTGCTGGCGCGAGGCAACATGCGGACGGCTCATTTCGGTCGCACGCACGACGATGTCCGACAATTCCACGGGCTCGAGGCGCAGCACCACTTTCCCCGTGGTGACGCGACCGGCGTCGAGCAGATCGTCAACGAGCCGAGTCAAATGGGAAATTTGCCGATCGATCATATCGCGGCACTGCCGCAGCGTCGGGCTGACGAGCGGTTCGAGCATCATGACGCTCAGCGCGTTGCTCACCGGCGCGAGCGGGTTGCGCAACTCGTGAGCGAGCGTCGCAAGAAACTCGTTCATGTGCTGGCTCGCGGCCTCAAGCTCGCGCAGCCGCTTGCGTTCGGTGATGTCGCGGGTGACTTTCGCGAACCCGCGCAAACGGGGTCCGTCACTGCCCGTCTCATAGACGGCCCTGATCACCACATTGGCCCAGAATAACGTGCCGTCCTTGCGCACGCGCCAACCTTCGTCCTCGACCCAGCCCGTGCGAGCCGCCGTGGCGAGTTCGGCCTCTGGCGTGCCCTGCGCAACGTCGTCGGCGGGATAGAACATGGAGAAGTGGCGCCCGAGCACCTCCTGCGCGGTGTAGCCCTTGATTTTCTCGGCACCGCTGTTCCAACTGACGATACAGCCCTCGGGATCGAGCAAGTAGATGGCGTAGTCCTGAACGGACTCGAGCAGAATCCGAAGACGTTCTTCGGACGTCACGAGCGGCTCGGACGGAGACGAAAAGGACTGAGTGTCACTAGCGAAGCTATCCGGGCGCATGACGGCGGCGTCTCGTTCTTGGAAAAAATGCGACATGAGTTTGCCGCTGAGGACTCAACGAAGCACAACGCATGCCTAGCGCGCTAGAGCACCGCCTCTAATTGGCCGGCAGCTTCGCCCGCGCGCGTTCCGCCAAGCGCGCACAATCGAGCGAGCCCGTCCGAGCGAAGCGTGAGATGTTTGACGATGGTTGCGAGGGCAACTTTGACAAACGCTTTGCAAAAGTTCCCCAACCGGAGTTCCCTTGCGTCTAACCGACGGCCCTCGCCGCGACGGCTTGCGCGAGCAGCGTGATGAGCTGCTCGGGCTCCGCGGGCTTCCTCATGAAGTGATGAAAGCCCTCGCCGATGCTGCGCAGGCGGTAGGCGTCGTCAGTGTGTCCCGTCAGCGCGAGCGCCACCGCGGGTGGCCGGTCGTTGCGAATTTCGTCGTCCCTGAGCCGTTGGATCAAGTAAAAACCGTCCATCGCGGGCAAGTCGATATCGCAAATCACCGCATCTGGCGCCACGCTGAGCGCCGCTTCCACGCCTTCCTCCGCATCGGCCGCCGCGACGACGCGCGCGCCCTCGGATTCGAGCACCATTGCTAGTGACTCTCTGCTGGACGGGTCGTCTTCAACGACAACGACCGTCACCTGTTCGAGTCTCATCAGTCCGTTCATACCCGTAGTTGTAGCTCTCGATACCTAACGCCAGCTCCTCGGACCGTTATTCCCTCGTGGAAGTTGCACGTGAAATTGGGCCACGGTCGGCTCGCATCGTTCGGCGCGCCTGATCGGAGACGGGGCGGACGATACCACACCGATAAGTTACGACGATGAATTTCGCAACGCGAGCCGCAAATGGCCGAACAATCCGGATCTGGCGCTTGCATGGGATGAAATGTCCGGATGTGCCGAGGTCCGAGGTGTTGAGTCGCGGGAAGCCATGTGCATCGATCGTCGGGCCGCGCTACGACCACATGGCCGTCGTATTGGCATGGGGCGGCATGCGACGCCCAACACCCGAAGCAGGCGCAAAATTCGCGCTGCATCTGTTCGTTCTCACGGGATTGCAGATAGTGAGCCGCTATATTTCGACGCTGCACCATTTGCGGTTTTTCACGACCATTCAATCCCAACTACATAATTCCGGTACAGCGCTAAAAGGACGCCGTGATCGCGAATAAGCCGCGCGCGCCAGCGCGGTGTATTGCCGCAGATCGCCGCGCTCACGCGATCGCCCCCGTGCTGCGACGCATCGATTTTTCACTTTCGCATCAGCGCGTTAACCCTTGTCGATACGGTAAATTGACGCACCTTTCGGGCGCGCCACCGCTTTTACGCGATGCAGCATTTTTCTCCCCGTTGATCTACGCTTGCGACCGGCTGCTCATGCAGTGCGCGTCGACAACGGCCGACGCGCGTCGCCCATCAACGGTATTACGCTATGGAATCGTCATCGTTCAGCGCCCTCGACCTCGCGCGCATTCAGTTCGCCTTCACCATTTCGTTTCATATCGTCTTTCCCGCACTCAGCATCGGACTGGCCAGCTTCATCGCTGTGCTCGAATGGCGGTGGCTTAAAACCGGAAAGGCCTATTACAAGGACTTGTGCCTGTTCTGGTCGAAGATCTTTGCCATCGCATTCGGTATGGGCGTCGTCTCGGGTGTCGTGATGGCCTATGAGTTCGGTACCAATTGGGCGAGCTTTTCGAAGTTCGCCGGACCGATCACCGGCGCCCTGCTGACCTATGAAGTCATGACCGCCTTCTTTCTCGAAGCCGGTTTCCTCGGCATCATGCTCTTCGGCTGGAAACGCGTCGGGCCGCGCGCCCATTTCGCGGCGACGCTGACGGTGGCGGCCGGCACCTTGATGTCCGCGTTCTGGATTCTCGCTTCGAACAGCTGGATGCAAACGCCGCAGGGTTTCACGATCGCCGACGGTCACGTCGTTCCGGTCGATTGGTTCCAAATCGTCTTCAACCCTTCATTCCCCTACCGTCTCGTGCATATGACGCTCGCCGCGTTCATCGTAGCCGCGCTCGTCGTCGCCGCGACCGGCGCGTGGCATTTGTTGAAGGGCCGGCGTGATCCGGCAGTCAAGAAGATGTTTTCAATGGCCCTATGGCTGCTACTCGCGCTCGCCCCGTTGCAAGCGTTCGTCGGCGATCAACACGGCCTGAACACGCTGCGCTATCAGCCCGCCAAGATCGCCGCCATCGAAGGCTTGTGGGACACGGAAACCAACGGCACTGCGCTCAAGCTATTCGGCATACCCGACATGCAAGCCGAAACGACCCGCTACGCACTCGCCGTACCGCATCTGGGCTCCTTACTGCTGACCCATACATGGGACGGCGAGATCCGCGGCCTGAAGTCGTTCCCGTGCGAGGAGCGGCCCAACTCGACCGTCGTCTTTTGGAGCTTTCGCGTGATGGTCGGACTCGGCGTGCTCATGATCGTGCTGGCCGTCGCGGCTTGGCTGCTTGGACGGCGTGGCCGGCTCTACGACACGCGTTGGTTCCATCGTTTCGCACTCCTAATGGGTCCGAGCGGCTTCGTCACGTTGCTGGCGGGTTGGGTCACGACCGAAGTCGGTCGTCAACCGTGGGTCGTCTACGGCGTCATGCGAACAGCGCAGGCAATATCGCCGCTCTCGGCGCAACAGGTGGGCATTTCGCTCATGGCGTTCGTCGTCGTGTACTTCCTCGTCTTCGGCACGGGCATCTACTACATGCTCAAGCTCATGCATGCGGGCCCGACCATCACCGGCGAAGGCGGCGATGCCCAGGAGGCGCAACCGCGCGGTCGGCGAGCACTCGCCCTCACTGCATGAAGCCGATGCCAGCCTGATCGATAACAAAATTTCGTCATTCGAGGATTACCATGGATGTCACCGTCGTCTGGGCTGCGATCATCGCGCTCGGCCTACTGATTTACGTCGTGCTCGACGGCTTCGATCTCGGCATCGGAATCGTCTTTCCACTGTTCCCCGACGAGCGCGAACGCGATCTCATGATGAACACCGTCGCTCCCGTGTGGGACGGCAACGAAACGTGGCTCGTGCTCGGCGGCGCCGCGTTGTTCGGCGCGTTTCCGCTCGTCTATGCAACGGTGCTGTCGGCGCTTTATCTGCCGCTCGTCGCGATGCTCGCATGCTTGATCCTGCGCGGCGTCTCGTTCGAGATTCGAGGCAAGGCCTCGCGCACGAAACACTTGTGGGACCTCGCGTTCATCGGCGGCTCCACGGGGGCGGCGTTCTTTCAGGGCATCTCGCTCGGCGCCTTCGTGCAAGGCATTCCGATCGCGAACGGCGAATTCGCCGGCGATGCATTCGGCTGGGTCACGCCGTTCACGCTGCTCACTGGGCTCGGTGTCGTCGCCACCTATGCGCTACTCGGATGCTGCTGGCTCGTCGCGAAAACGGAGGACGATCTGCAACGCCGTCTGCATCGGCTCGTCTGGCCGCTCACGCTCGTACTGATCGCGTTCATCGTCGCCGTCAGCATCTGGACGCCGTTGCAAGAACCCGACGTGGCCGCGCGCTGGTTCAGCGCTCAGTGGTTTCATCGTATGCTGCCCGCACCGTTCCTGGTGGCGATCTGCGCCTATCTGATGCGAGGCGCGGCACGCGATCGTCACCACACGCGGCCGTTCGTGCTCGCAACGAGCTTCGTCGTGCTGGGCTACGTGGGGTTGCTCGCAACGCTATGGCCGTACGCCATTCCTTCGTCGGTCACGCTCTGGCAAGCCGCCGCGCCCGAGCATAGCCTCCGCTTCACGCTGACGGGCGCGGTCGTGATTCTGCCGATCATCTTGGCTTACACGATGCTCGGCTACTGGGTTTTTCGCGGGAAGGTGCGCCATGGCGAGCATCACTATCATTAAGCGCCGCTGCGCCCTGCCCGGGTGGGTGTGGTTCATCGCGCTCTGGTGCGTGGGTGTCGGCAGCGCCATGCTACTCGGCGAGGCCTTCAAGTTATTGATGAACGCGACACTATTCGCTGTCTCGAAGTAACGGGGAAACGTTCGGTCGCGGCAGCGTGCGTGGCAACCGGCTCATCGGAAGCAGCAGCGCGCCGACGCACGCATGTCTCTGACATGGACGCGTTTCAATGCCGTTATCGACGAAAAATGACTCGTTAGGCGCAATGCGAAGCATTCTTCGCATGTGTTTATTCAGAATCCGTTTAATTCGAATGTCCCGGAGAGCAATCGTCCGAAACAAACAAGCTCGTCGAAGTCAAAACGGAACCGGTTTCATAAAAAACAACGAGAACGGCCAGAACTTTGCGTAGACGACAGTCTTCGCAAATCCAAACGTTTGCGAAGCAGTAGTCGCTTGTCAAGGCGTTGAAATACGTTTCGCGTTAAAAATCACATGTGCATCGACCGGTTTATCGCACGTCCAATTCATGCTATTTTTGCGCGGCGCTGGACCCAGTGGAATACGCGAATATATCGCTGTTTCCAGAGCGCGAGCGGCCCCGGGCCCCCATGAACCGCCGTCAAGGCATCGCAAACACGGCGAAGGCCGACATGCGGTCTGCAACGAGAAGCACGTGAGAAAAGGTTTGTCCAGGCACGCTCTTTCGCATCGAAAAGCTCCGCCGCGTTCGGCACGTCGTATTGCGTGCGTTGCGTTGACGTCGCTGGCACTCGTGTTCGGCGTATGCCGGCCGGTCGCCGCGAAAGCACCCGTGGGGACAGTTCGGCATGTCAATCTGGCACTCTACCAAGGGGATCACCCACCGCTCGACCTGCTGCAAGCGTTCGATGCGCTGATCCTCGACCCTGCATCATCGTTCAATCCCGCCGCCCATGCGCTCACGCATACGGCATACATCGCGCGCGTGAGCCCGTCATCGGATGAAAGCGTCGGCGCCTTCATCGCGCAGCAGATCGAGCCGTTGTGGAAGCGAGGTTTTCGGGGAGTGATGCTCGATACGCCGGCCGGTTACGCGGCAATCGATGCAATCCATGCCGCGCACCCGGATGCGAAAATCGTCATCGGCGGACAAGAGGCGCTGGACGTTGCGCGCGCGCATGCGGCGGTAGTCTACGCGGCGCTGGTGCAGGGACTCTTTCGCGCACGGTCGAGCGACGCCGGCACCGAGCCGGTCCCGGCCGATGTTCGTGCCGCCCCGCTCGCGGCGGCACAGTCGCTCCAGCGCGACCTCGACATCCCGGTCGTCACCATCGAGTACTGCGAGGGCGCGGATCGTTCTTGCGCGCGCGATACGGCACAACAAGCGCTCGCGGCGGGGCTCGAGACGTACGTGACCGATCCCGCGGAGGATGTCGTCGGTATCGGACGCATCGAGGTCATGCCGCGCAAGGTACTCGTCGTCCAAGACTTGGAGGCGGGACAGCAGCTCGATCTGAGCCCCGGCGTCATCGCGATCGCGACTCCCCTCAATTATCTTGGCTACGACATCCAATACGCGCAGTTAGGCGCACCGCTGCCCAGCGATGTCGCGCCGGACCGCTACGCCGGCGTCGTCGCTTGGATCGCGCGCGACAGCGTTCCGAATACGAATCGCTGGCGCGCCTGGCTGCGGCGGGTGATGGACGCTCATGTGCCGATTGCGTTCTTCGGCCACCTTGGTTTCCCCGCGGCCGACAGCGGCGGCGCGCTCGGCCTGCAGCCGGTCACAGGCACGCCACGCGCTCCTGTGACGATCGCCCAGCGGGACCCGATGATCGGCTTCGAGACGATGCCGGTGCCGGACTCGCGCGACCTTCCCAGGATCCGCATTGCCGCGGGCCGCGGCAAGTCGCTGCTCGGCATGGACGCCGGCGGCGAGCACGTCGATGCAGTCGGCATCATGCCGTGGGGCGGCTTCGCGCTCAATCAATACAACATCGTTTCGCTCGACAGCATCGGGCAGCAACGCTGGGCGATTCAGCCGATCTCGTTTCTGCGCGCGGCGCTGCGTCTAACCGCCCTGCCCGCCCCGAACGTGACGACGGAGAATGGCAGGCGCCTGCTCATGACGCATGTGGACGGAGACGGCTTTGCGTCGCGCGCGGAATTCCCCGGCGCGGACTATTCTGGCCAAGCGCTGTACGACCGGATCTGGACGCGTTATCCGATCCCTACAACGCTGTCGGTGATCGAAGGCGAAGTCGGCCCGGACGGGTTGTACCCCAAGATCTCGCCGCGCCTGGAGCAGATCGCTCGGCAAATGTTCGCGCTGCCGTATGTCGAGATCGGCACGCATACCTATTCGCATCCGTTCACGTGGGAGAACGTCGACGCCAAGACGGGGGCGCACACCGATCGCGGCGGCAGCGACGCGGCGTTCTCGCTGAACATCCCCGGGTACACGTTCAATCTCGACCGCGAGATCACCGGCTCGATCGACTACATCGACGGCAGGCTTGCGCCGCGGGGCAAGCATGTTGCCGTGCTGCAATGGTCGGGCGATTGCATGCCGCCGGCCGTCGCGGTACGAGCTGTCTACGAGGCCGGGGTCTACAATTTCAACGGCGGCGATACGACCATCACGAAAGCAAGCAACAGTTGGTTGAACATTGCTCCGCTCGGCATCGACAAGGGACCGAACGCGTATCAGGTGTTCGCTCCGAACCAAGATGAAAATGTCTATACGAGCGACTGGCAGGGGCCGTTCTACGGCTTCACTCGGGTCCTGCAGACATTCGCGATGACGGACTACCCGCTGCGATTCAAGCCGATCGACATCTATTACCACATGTACAGCGGTACGAAGATGGCGTCACTGCGCGCGCTCGACGAGATTTACCAAACCGTGCTCACACAACCGGTGTTGCCCGTGTTTGTGACCGACTACATCCGCAAGGTGCTGGACTGGCGCACTTTTGCCGTCGCGCGCGAGGGCGACGGCTGGTTGGTCCGCGGCGACGGCGAGGTGCGTGAACTGCACTGGGCTGGCGCCGACGTGCCGCGGCTCGATGATTCTCGTGGCGTCACCGGTTACTCAGCAGGCCCGGACGGCACCTACATCCACTTCGACGGCGGCAGCGCACGCTTCGCATTTGCCCCTGCCGGCGTAGCCAACGCGCTGCCGTATCTGGCCGAGGCGAACGGCTTCGTGCAGCATTTCCAACGTGTCGACCACGGGCTGCGCTTCGAGTTCGGTGGCTACTACAAGCCGTTCTTCCGAATTGCCAACGCGGCGCAGTGTCGTGTATCGAGCGCCGGAAAGCCGCTGGCCGCGCAACGCGATGGCGCCGCACTGCGGGTGCAAACACCCGCCAGCGCCGGACGACGGGTGGTTTATCAGCCTGTCGAGGTCGACTGTGGCGGCTGAACGTCCGCGTATCGCGACGCCGTTCATGCTCGCGGGTGCCACCTGCGCCATCGTTTGCGTGCTCGTCGGCACCTACGTAGCCGGCGGGCTGCGCGCGCGAATCGTGCACGAAGCCGTGCCGAACGAGCTGACCGTGGCGTACCTCGAGGCATGGCTACGCGGTGCGCCGGACGATCCCGTCTTCTTGTCTGCCCTTGCCAGCCAGTACCTGTCGCTGGGACGCTGCGATCAGGCTCAATCCATCGCGGCCCGCTTATCCGCGCTAGGCGTGCAGCAATCGCGCCGCCAGGCGATCCAAATCGGGTTGCGCTGTGACGAACAACGCGCGTTCGCGGAGCCCGCCGATTCGCCCAGGCGCGCTGCCCTGTTGGTTCGCGTGGCCAGCCAGCTCGAAGCCGCCGTCGAGCTCGCCTGGAATGCGGATCAGCTGAACGCGCTCGCAAGCCAAGCGATGTCGGTCGGCGCACCGGCGGTCGCCGCGCGTTATAAGGAACGGCTCGCCCAAGCCGATCCGACACGCCGTGCGTACTGGCAAAGACAAGCCGCAAGACAATGGCTCGCGGCCGGCGAATACCAGCGCGCCGCTGACGCTCAGTTTGCCGCACAAGCGGCTGCCGGTAACCATGATGCGGCCCGCGAAGCGTTCATCGCGGGCGTGCGCGCGCTGCAAGCGGGCAACTTGCTCGACGAGGCGCTGGCGCAGGCGCAAAACCATGTCGACGGACTAGCCGACGATCGGCAAACCTTGGAAGTGCTGCTGCAACTCGCGCGCGCCGCACAGCGTCCGGATCTCGTCGATCGGTACGCGCGCGCGCTGATGAAATTCATCGATTCTCGCAGCGACGAGTACGAGCGCGGGCATGCCGAAGGTCCGCGCCTCGCCGCACGGGCGGACACCGTGCGCGGCGGGCTCTGGCTGATTCTCGCTGCGCCCGCGCGCGGCGTCCATGGCGCCGCCGATGTGCCCCACATGGCACGCGCGCGCATCGTGCCCGCTTTGCTGCGCGGGGCCTCTCGCGGCCGCTTCGTGCGCATCGCCGATAAAGTGCCCGCTCGCGCTTGGGCCGACTCGCGCGCCGCAGAAGCGATCGCAGCGAGCGCGGCCGCGAGTGCGAAAGCCGAAGCGCAGGCCGCCTCGAGCACGCGCGCGCGCGCCCAAGCCGCGGCGCATGCATCGGCGGCGAGCGCGCCGGCGGCAAACGATCTCGCGTCGACGCTTTATCAGGCGTTCCTCGAATCGAACGATCTCGACAATGCCGCGAAGGTCGCCGCCGATCAGGTCGATCGGCACCCGGATCGGCCCGAATGGCGCAAGCGCCTCGCGCAAGTCGACGAATGGCGCAATCAGCCCGCCGCGGCGCTGCAGGCTTGGCTCGCCTATGCCCATCAGACCGACGACCCTATCGGCTGGTCGAACGTGCAGCGCATTGCACCGATGCTCCACGACGACGCGTCGTACGTGCAAGCGCTGACGCACGCAGCCGATGCTGCGCCCGATGACTTCAAGCTCGTCGATGGCGTCGTAGCGGCCTACGAACGGCTCGGCCGCCCCGAAGACGCGCTCGCATTCCTCAAGGCGCGCATGCGTGGCCCGCGGCAAGAGCAGATGGCGAGCCGCTACGCGCTGGTGTCGGAACGGGCCGGCCACTTCGACCAGGCGCTGGAAACCTGGCAAGCGCTGCAGACATCGCATCCGGACAACGTGACCTACGCGTTACACAGCGCGAATCTGCTCTACCGCAAGACCGACTTTGCCGGCGCGCTGCGCGCGCTGAAAGCGGCGCAACCGCATGCGACCGATCACGATGCCCTGTATTGGCGTACGTTCGGACAGCTCGCCAGGTTGCTGCAGGACGATGCCGCCGGCAACGCCGCATTCCGCCATCTGCTCGCCGGCGGCGAAGCGACGCCGGAAGATCTAGCCGGCATGACCTTCTTCTACGAGCGTCAGCCGCTCGATGCCGCTCGCACCGCGGAGCTTCAGTACGAACGCGACCACAGTCCGCGTACGTTGCGCGATGCGGTCACCGCCTATCTTTCCGCGCACGCGATCGAACGCGCAGGCGCCCTGTTTAAGCGCTTGACGCCTGAACAGCGGGAAAGCGCGGAGCGCGATCCCGAGTTCTTAGCGGCGCGTGCCGAATACGAACGCCAAAGCGGCCAACTCGATGCGGCGCTGGCGGACCTGCGCCGTGCGATCGCGCTGCCCGGCGCCAGCGGCGACACCCGCGCCGCCTATCTGTGGATGCTCGTGGATGCGGGCAGCGATGCCGATGTGCGCGCGACACTCGAGCATTGGCGCACGCGCTCGCTCGAGGACGGATCATTGTGGGGCCCGTTCGCCGCCGGCGAGATGCGTTTGAACCGGCCCGTCGCCGCGCTGCGCTACTTGCGGTTGCAGGCCGTGTCCAGACAGCGCGATCCGTTGTGGCTGCTGACCTATGCGGATGCGCAAGACATGGCCGGCCATCCCGGCATCGCCGTGTCAGTGCGGCGACACGTCTGGCTCGGTCTACTCGCGGCCGAACATCGTGCGGCCGCCGAGCGTTCGAGCAGCGCGACGACGCCCTCCGGCGAACCGTTGCAGTTACCCGCGCCGAGCGACTGGGAATCGGTTTCCCAATTGCAGGGCCGCCGCGCGGTACTGGCGCAAACGCTCGCCGACGGCGACACCTCGCTACGCCTGCTCAATTCGCTGACCGCCCCTACTCGCGCCGATCCGGTCGACCAGGCCGACCAGGCCGACCAGGCCGATGAGTCCGAGCACAGCCTGCTCGGCGAGGTGCGTGGCCTGACGCCCGAGCCCAGTGCCGCCGACCGTCGCGAAGCGCATAGGCGCCTGCGCGAGGCGGTCGCGCGCGACGTCGCCGTGGCTTGGGCGATCTCGGACGAACGCTACGAAGTGGCCAAGCGCTGGCTCGCGCGCCGCTATGCGCGCAAGCTGTCAGGCGCTCAAGACGAGCGACTGACGATCGCCTTGGCCGAGGACGACGTGCAAACCGTCGAGCGACTGCTCGACGAGCACACCGCGGCGCTGCCGCTTTACAGTCGAATCGACGCGTCGACGCGAATCGACCGCGAAGGCAACGCGCAAGCGCTGGCGTTCGACGGCCTGGATGGCGCGCCGGACAACTCGGAGCTGCATAGCCGGCTCCTCGACACCTCGATGTTCTGGGACCAGTCGGTCGACGCGTCGGTCGAAAATTACGTCGAGCATCCTCTCGATTTTGTGCAGCAAACGCTCGCGGCCAATCTGAAGCTGTCCGATCACTACATGATCGGCGCGCACACGAAGCAGCGGCTACAGCGCTCGGCCGACACAACCGCGCTCATCAACGTGCCGTCGATCGATCGCTCGGCTGACGTCTTCGCGCGCCGCTTGACTCGTCACTCGCTGTACGCGCTCGCGCTCGGCCGACGCGACGCGGCCGCCTCGTTCTATACCTTGAGCGCCGAAGCCACGCTGGGACGCAATTCTCCCGTGTCGTTCACCGTATCGGCGCGGCGCAACGCGGAAGTGACCGAGCAACAAGCGCTGACCGTCGGCGGTATGAAGGACGATGTCATCGGCGGCGTGACCTGGCAGCCGAACCCGCGCTGGACGTTCGCCGCGAGCCTCGAAGCCGATCGCTTCTACAGCCAAGCGCGCAACTTCGTCGGCAGCGGTGTGCTGCAGCAGGCGGAGATCGCCTACAAGTTCCGGACCGAATACCCCGACTACACGGTGCGCCTGACCGGCGCGCACGGACAGTACAACGGCAGCGGCCAACCCGACGCGCTGCTGCAGCGCTTGTTGCCGGCTAATCCGGGACCGCTCGGCGCAGCGAATTTCGTGCCGAACGGCTTCACCCAGTTCGGCGCGTTCGTCGGCTTCGGCAACGATTTGGCCGATCGCTACACCCACGCGTGGCGGCCGTATCTGGATATCGGCATGGTGCACGATACAAACCAAGGCTGGGGACTCGAAGCCAACCTCGGGATCGCCGGCACGGTGTTCGGCGGCGACCACGCGGCGCTGTACTTTCAACACGAGCGCGTCGCCGCATCCGGCAGCTCGGTGACCGTGATCGGCGCGCGCTATCGCTGGTTCCATTGATTGATGAGAGCGATGAGAGCGATGAGAGCGATGACGCGCATGAGCAACCGGGCACGCAGTTTGGGACTATCGAATCGGAATGACCACCCAATGGAAAACTATATGAATCCTTTCGAGAAAATCCGCAGGACCGTGGGATGGACGATGGCCTTAGCCGGCGTACTCGCGGCAAGCGCTTGCTCGTCCATCGACACGACGTCCGCGCCGACGCTCCATGCGAGCGACACGGTCGCCGTGCTGCCGATCGCAAATTACACCGAGACACCGGACGCAGGCAATGCGGCGCAAGCGCTAGCGGTCAACGCGTTGCGCGACCTCGGCATTGCGACGGTTCAGAGCGTGCCGGCAAGCTCGAGCGGCGACTCGTTCGATGCGACGAGCCAGCCCGATCAAGACAAGGCGCTCGGCTGGGCTCGCACGCACCACGCGCGCTACTCGTTATCGGGCGCGGTCGAAGAATGGCGCTACAAGGTAGGGGTGGATGGTGAGCCGGTGGTCGGCATGACTTTCGAGCTTCACGACGTGGAGTCGGGCAAAGTCGTCTGGAGCGGCACGGGCAACCGCAGCGGCTGGAGCCGTTCCTCGCTCGGCGGGGTCGCGCAGAGCCTGATCCGCAAGCTGCTCGCGCCGCTGGCGGCACGTCGATAAGCGTCGCATCATCGCCAACATGATAGAAGCAGACGCGAAGACTCCGGCCGCACAGCGCGGCGTGACGACGGAAGCCGCCGGACCCGCGAGCGGGGGCGATTCCGGCGCGGGCGCGCGCGCGCGCCAGGCTCGCCGCTCCGAACAGATCTTCGGCAACTTGGGCCGGCTGCGGCGGCTATTCGCGCCCGCGGCCCAGCGTCCAATCGCGATATTGGAAAGCGCGGGATTCACCGCGGCGGTGCTGGCGCTCGCCTGGGCCCTCGATCACGATGATCCTTTGGTGCTCCACGGCAGTTTCCCGTGGCTATGGCTCGTGCCGATGGTCATCGCGTTGCGCTACGGCGTCCTGCTCGGTGCCGGCTCGGGGCTCCTCTTGGCCGCCGCGTGGGTGCTGCTGTATCCGCCCGGCGCTCCATGGCCGGGCGCCTACTTCGCGGGCGGCATGATTCAGGTGATCGTCGCCGGCCATTTCGGCGATACGTGGGCCGCGCGCGCCACCCGCGCGAGTTCGATCAACGACTATCTGAGCGACCGGCTCACCGCGCTGACGAATAATCACTATCTGCTGCGCCTATCGCACGAGCGGCTGGAGAAAGACCTGCTGACCCGGCCGACCACGTTGCGCGATTCGATCATCGAGTTGCGCCGGCTGTCGCTCGTGCAAACGCAAGCGCAAACGCCAGCCGAGCGCGCCCCGCTGCCCGGCGCGGCGCGGCTGCTCGAATACATTGCGCGCGTATGCCAGATCGAAGTGGCCGCGCTCTACCCGATGCGCGGCGGCAAGGTCGGCCGCAAGCCGCTCGCGAGCGTGGGCGCCGTGCCCGATCTCGTCGCGGGCGACCCGCTTGTCCGATTGGCGCTCGCCAGCGGCAAGCTGGCGCACTTGAAGTCGGAGGACACGAGTGCGCAGGAGAGCCGCTACTTGGTTTGCGCGCCAGTGATGTCGGCGGACGACACGATGCTCGCGCTGCTCGTCGTCGAACGCATGCCGTTCCTATCGTTGAACTACGACAACCTGCAGATGATGCTGGTTCTGCTCGGCTACTA
The DNA here is from genome assembly GCA_964425025.1 of uncultured Burkholderia sp. GTDB lineage: Bacteria > Pseudomonadota > Gammaproteobacteria > Burkholderiales > Burkholderiaceae > Trinickia. Next base: position 18,906 of record CAYRLJ010000054.1, read on the forward strand.
CGGCGATGGCGTCCAGCATTCACGCGTCGTCAGCGACATGCTCGACGCCGTGCCAGGCTGTCCGCTAGAGTTCGCGCTCGAGTATGCGCGGCTCGCGCGGCTGCAACGGACCAGCGGTGTCGCTTCCTCGGTCGTCGCGCTGTCGTTCCCGCGCGACGAAGAACGCGACTCGCTGTTCGAGCATGTACTGCGCAGGGGCCGCTCGCTCGACCTCGCGTGGTCGCTGCAAACGGAGCGCCGCTCGGTGTTGCTCAACCTGATGCCGCTGACCGATTCGGCCGGTATCGAGGGCTATTTGGCACGTATCGAATCGAACTTGCAGAGCCAGTTCGATACCGATTTCGAGCGCGCCGGCATCGCGGTATACACCCTGCACGTCGGGGCAACATCGACAGGCGCGAACCTCGCCGCGCTCGTGCAACGGGCAGACAGTCATGCGTGACGCGCGCTCGATCGCCATCACAGTGCTCGCCGTGGCGGGCGCCGCGCTGTTACAAGTCGCGGCGATCATCGGCGCGTTGCACGTGGCCCATTTCGCCGATCCCTTCGCGACGCTGCTCGCCCTGCAAACGATCGTGGCAGCCGCGGAGGCTGTCGCATTCCGCCGTTTGCTGCCGCTCGAATTGCGCGAACCACGGTGGAAGGTGCTGCTGCATTTGTGGCTAGCCTGCGCGCTCGTGCCGTGCGTGGGCGGGCTGATCGAGGTACTGGCGGCGGCGTGGGGTAAGTGGGTGCCGATGCGGCGCGGCTTGCAGGACGTGGATGTCGTCAGCCGCCCGGAATTCGTCAGCTACCTCGTCTCGCGCGTCGCGCACGGCGGCGGCGGGCGCGTCCAGTCGCGGCTCGCGAATACGCGCGCGGCCACGAGCGACCGGCTCGCAGCGCTCATCGCGATTCAAGGATTGCCGACCCATACCACGGGCGCGCTGCTGCGCGAACTGCTCGCCGATCCCGTCGACGATCTGCGCCTGCTCGCCTACGGCACGCTCGATCAAGCCGAGAACGAGATCGTGCACAAAATTTCGGAGAGTAAAGACGCGCTCGGCGTCGTGCAGAGCGACGATGAACGCCGAGCGCTGCACCGCCGGCTTGCCGAACTGCACTTCGAATTGGTTTATCAACAGCTCGCACAGGGCGATGTGTACCAGCACACGCTCAAACAGGCCGACGAGCACGCCCGGCAAGCGCAAGCGCTGCCCGGTGGTGAGCGCGACGCGGCATTGTGGTTGTTGCGCGCGCGGCTCGCGCTCGCGCAGCACCGGCCCGACGACGCGTCGCCGCTCCTCGAGCAGGCCAACACACTCGGATTCCCGCGCGAGCGGCTGCTGCCGTGGCTCGCGGAAGTCGCGTTCCTGCAGGGCCGTCACGCGCGCGCGGCTGAGTTCGTGAACGCAATGGCGCAGGGCGGTGCCGCCCCCGCGCTAAAGCCCGTCGTCGACTATTGGACCTCTTGATGGAACCGTCGCTGAACCGCCGCGCCGCCGATGCCGACGTCTGCCTACTGCTAGAAGGCACGTTTCCGTACGTACGCGGCGGCGTGTCGAGCTGGGTCAACGAAATGATCCGCGCCTATCCGGACAAGCGCTTCGGCATCGTCTTCATCGGCAGCCGCGAGGAAGACTACTCGGGCGCCGCCTACCCGCTGCCGGAAAATGTCGTCCATTTCGAGGCGCATTATCTATACGAAAGCGCGCCCGCCGACGCACGCGCGCGCCGCGAAGTGGCCGGCGACGCTGCCGCGTTCGCGCGCTCCGCGCAATTTCACGACGCGCTACGCGATGCCGCTTCGCACGTCGACATCGGCAACATGATGGCCGAACTGATCCCCGAACTCGGCAGCGACGGTGCGCTCAGTGAGTCACAGTTCCTTCATAGCCGAGCAGCATGGCAGTTCATTGAAGAGCAGTACACGCGCCACTGCACCGACCCGTCGTTTACCGACTACTTTTGGACCGTGCGGATCATGCACAAGCCGCTGTGGCAGCTCGCGCGCGTTGCCGCGCAAGCGCTGCCGGCACGCGTCTATCACACCGTATCCACGGGCTACGCCGGCTATCTGGGCGCGCTCATGCACTACCGCACCGGCCGGCCGCTGATCGTCAGCGAGCACGGGATCTACACCAAGGAACGCAAGATCGACCTGCTGCAAAGCCGGTGGATCCGCGACAATCGCGGCTTGTTCGAGCGTGACGTGTCGAACGTCAGTTACTTCCGGGAGCTATGGGTACGCTTTTTCGAAGCGCTCGGCGCACTGGCGTACGGCGCGGCCGAACAAATCACGGCGCTCTATGAGGGCAACCGGCAGCGCCAGGTGGCGGACGGCGCGCGTCCCGAGCTCACCTGTACGATCCCGAACGGCATCGATGTCGACGGCCTGCGCCCCTTGCTCGCGCGCCGCGAGAGCGGACGGCCGCGGCGCGTCGTGGCGCTCATCGGCCGCGTGGTGCCGATCAAGGACATCAAGACGTTCATCCGCGCCATCTTCATCGCGACGCGCACGATGCCCGACATCGAAGGCTGGATCGTCGGCCCCGAGGAAGAAGACCCCACCTACGCGCGCGAATGCCGCGCGCTCGCGCAAAGCCTCGGGCTCGATGCGAACCTTCGCTTCCTCGGATTTCAACGGATCCACGACGTGCTGCCGAAGGTCGATCTCGTCGCGTTGAGTTCGATCAGCGAGGCGCTGCCGCTCGTCGTGCTCGAGGGATATGCAGCCGGCGTGCCGGCCATCACGACCGATGTCGGCGCTTGCCGCGAGCTGATCGAGGGCTTTAGCGCCGAGGATCGCGCGCTCGGGGCGGCCGGCGCAGTCGTACCGATCGCCAACCCCGGCGCGTTCTCGCAAGCCGCACTCGAATTACTGGCGGACGACGCACGTTGGAACGCGGCGCAACACGCCGGCCTCGAGCGCGTGCAGCGCTATTACGCAAAGCCTCAGATGATCGAGCGGTATCGCAAGATTTACGAACACGCCACGGCATTGCCGGATGCGCGCCCAGACGGCGGCGCCGGCGACGAAGGCACGCGCTGCCCTTTCCACCCACAGGGCGTGGACGGCACGAATGGCAAGTCGCGCCGCCTGTTGTTTAGGAGCCGCTGATGGCCGGCATCGGATTCGAACTGCGCAAGATCATGCGGCGTGACACGCTGACGGGTGTCACGCGCGCATACGTGTACGCCGCGCTGATCAGCTCGGGGCCGCTGATCCTGTCTATCTTCGGGATTCTCGTCATCGGCTTGCTGACGCTGACCGTCGTCGTACCGACGGTCCTGATTACGCAGTTCCAGGTCTCGGTCACCTACATGATCGCGTTCAGCCTGATCCTGACGGGACCGATTCAACTTTGGTTTACGCGCTTCGTTTCGGACCGCCTGTTCGAAAAACGCGACGACCTCGTCTTGCCGAACTACCACGCCGTGCTGCTCGTGACGACGCTGGCCGCCGGCGCGTTCGCGACGGCCGTGATGCTGCTCGGCTTTCGCGATCAGACGCTGCACTACCGAATACTGATGGTGGCGGGCTTCGTCGTCGTCAGCAACATTTGGATCGCGGTGATTTTTCTGTCCAGCGTCAAACAATACTGGCAAATACTTTCCTCATTCGCCGTCGGCTACGGCGTCGTGGTTGCTCTCGCGCTGGCCTTCGCTCATTACGGCCTAACAGGGCTGCTCGGCGGCTTCGTCGTCGGCCATTGGGTGTTGCTGCTATGTCTGTCGGCGCTCGTGCACCGACACTACCGCAGCCCGTACTTCATGTCGTTCGAAATGTTTCATCGACGCATGGCCTATCCGAGCCTCGCGTTCGTCGGTTTGATGTTCAACCTCGGCATCTGGATCGACAAAATCATCTTCTGGTACGCGCCCGGCACCGGTAGCCGCGTCATCGGCTGGTTCAATGCGTCGATCATCTACGACATTCCCGTGTTCATCGCGTATGTGTGCGTGATGCCGGCGATGGCGACCTTCCTTGTGCGCATCGAGGCGGATTTCGCCGAGTATTACGATGCGTTCTACGATGCCGTGCGCACCGGCGCGACGCTGCGGCGAATCTACGACATGCGCGACATGATGGTGCGCAGCGTGCGTACCGGGCTCTACGAGATCGTCAAAGTACAAGCCGTCGTGGTACTGCTGATCACATCGTTCGGTGCGCCGCTGCTCTCGTCGCTGCACATCTCGCGGTTGTATCTGCCGCTGCTGCTCGTCGACGTCATTTCGGCAAGCTTGCAGGTGCTGTTTCTCGGGCTGCTCAACGTGTTCTTCTATCTCGACGCACGCGCCACGGTGCTGCGCTTGAGCGCCGCGTTCGTCTTCCTGAATGGCGCGCTCACTTGCCTATCGCTGCAGTTGGGCCCGAGCACGTACGGCTACGGCTTCGCCGCCGCCCTGGTGATCGTCGTGATCGTCGCCGTCCGGACGCTCGACGCGAAGTTCGCATCGCTCGAGTACGAAACGTATATGCTGCGCTCGTGACCGCGCCGCCTACATCGCTAGATGCGCACCTATCGCCCTTCGCCCTTCGTCACTCATGACAGCCACGACCTTGCTTCGATATCTTGCGAGCCCGCCTCGCGCCGCGTATTTCGCGCTCGCTCTGCTGTTGGCTGCGGGTGCACTGGCGTTCCTGCTGCGTGCGCTCTTCGGCGCGGCGCCTGCGTGGGCTGGCGCGCGGCAGCCCGATGCGGGGCCGAGCGTCGCGCTCTACTACGGCACGACACCGCCTGTCGACGTGCTGGCCGGCTACGATATCGCGGTGCTGGAGCCCGATAGCGGCTTCTTGCCGCGCGAGCACCCACTGCCGAACACGAGCTGGTTCGCCTATGCGAGCGTCGGCGAAGTGACGCCGCACCGCAGCTATTACCGCGACATTCCAGGCGACTGGTTCGTCGGGCGCAACACCACGTGGAGTTCGCACGTTCTCGATCAAAGCAAACCGGGCTGGCCCGCGTTCTTTGTGCGCCACATCATCGATCCCTTATGGGCGCTCGGCTATCGCGGCTTCTTTCTCGACACACTCGATTCCTACCAACTCGCGGCAAAAACCGATGCAGCACGCGCGCAGCAGCGGGACGGTCTCGTACGCGTCATCCGCGCAATCAAGAAGCGTCATCCGGATGTGCGGCTGATTCTGAACCGCGGCTTCGAACTGCTGCCGCAAGTGCATGACGACGTCGATGCGATCGCATTCGAATCGCTGTTCAACGGCTGGGACCAAGCCCATCAGCGCTATGTGCCGGTGCCCGACAACGATCGCGCTTGGCTGCTCGGCCAGGCGCGCACCATCCGCGAACGATACAAGCTGCCGGTCATGGCCATCGACTATTGCGCGCCGAGCGACGATGCTTGCGCTCGCTCGAGCATCGAGCAGATCGATGCGCTGGGGCTGATTCCGTACGTCACCGACGGCGCGCTTCAGACCGTGCGCGCGGCGCCTGAACGAGCGCGCCGATAGGCCTATCACGCCGCGTCGGAACACGCCGCCGTCCCGCGAACGGCGAGCGGGCCATTGGGTGACGCAATACACGGCCGACACCGTAACAATGGCCGTTGCGGCCCATGATCACGGCCATTTTTACCCATTCGTGCCGAACCGGCTTTCGACGCTCTTTCAACGAGCCGCCAAAAGGTATTTATTACCTTTTTCGTCGTGCAAAGATTCTCCATCAGAGCCGGTCGATATTTCCTGTTACAGAAAAATGAATACTTATCGAAAACCCTAACTGTTCTTTTTTCTCACATTTTTATCGGGAAGGGATTGCTTTCGGTAAAAGTGGTTCTTAGAATGCAGCCATGGTGTTACAAGTTGTAACGACCTGTATCAAAGAGGCGCGCCGGGGCGCGCAAACGATGTCGTCCCCGAGAGCGACAAATTTACACGGTATAAAATACCGGACCGGGCCAACGGGGCTTCGGAAATTGAAAAATGGACCGCAACAGCGATACGCTGGAATCTATCCGCGAAATTAATTTGTCTTACATCATGCTTGCGCAGCGCATGCTGCGTGAGGATAAGGCCATCGGAATGTTTCGCCTCGGCCTGTCATCGGAGTTGGCCGATTTGTTGGCCGGGCTTTCGCTCGCGCAGAGCGTGAAGCTGGCCTCCTCCGATCAGCTCTTGTGTTTCTTCCGCTTCAACGACCACGGGATGCTGTCGGCTTTGACGCAAACAGCGAAGAACGCCGAAGTGGCCGCCACGCATACCGCGATATTGCTCGCGGGCCAACCGGCCGAGCAGTTCGCGTAGAACGAAGAGGTTGCGCCATGTTCCAGAAGAAGAGCCTCACGGAAGATGCCCAAGAAGTATTTCGCGCCATCGCCCTCATCGAACTGGGCGCGCGTATGCAGGTACTCGAAAGCGAACTGACGCTTTCGCGCGATCGCATGATTCGGCTGTACCGCGAAATCAAAGGCGCGTCGCCGCCGAAGGGCATGCTGCCGTTCTCGGCCGATTGGTACATGACGTGGCTGGCGAACATTCATGCTTCGCTCTTCTACAACATCTACCTTTTTCTGAAGCACGAAGCCGGCTGTTCGCATCTGGACGCGCTGACGAAAGGGTATCGGCTCTATCTCGAGCATTGCAAACACAGCGATGCCGAGCCCGTGCTCGATCTGACGCGCGCCTGGACGCTCGTGCGCTTCTTCGACGCCGGTATGCTGCAACTCACGCCGTGCTGCCGTTGCAGCGGCAGGTTCGTCGCGCATAAGCACGATCTGCAAAACGACATCGTTTGCGGCGCCTGCCAGCCGCCCTCGCGCGCGGGCAAGACCAAACGCGCGAGCGCCGCCAAACATCACGCCCAAGCCGCGCAAAGCGCGCAAGCTCCTGCCTGCGCGGCGTAGAGTTCGGCGTAGTTCTTTACGTTCGCTTCCCCTTTATCGCCCGCCGCGCGACGTTGCAAATCGGCCGCAGCACACGAGCCGCCGAGCCGCCCTGACTCGGACGAATTAAACACTTCGTGCATGTTCCATCGCCTCGGGATATTCCCTGAGAGGGCGATCGTCGTTGCTGCAACGCAGCAAACCAAAAAATCCCTTCCTTTTCAGCTATTTGCCGAAGTTCTGGCAGGCCGTCCTTTTGCAGTGCATTGAACGCGCGCCCTTGACTCCTCCCGACGCCCCTGCTGTACTAAATCCATGCAGTTGATTTAATCGAGCAGCCGGTACCACGCGCTGCCAATTCGTTGTCCATCACCCGGAGGAGGAGCGTTCGATGAAAACCCGTCCCTATCAGGCCGCCGCCAGGCATTTGATGCTCGGCGCGGCTGCGGCCTCGGCGCTTTGCGCCGGCGCAGCGTTCGCCGATCAGCCCATCGTGGGCCTCATCACGAAAACGGATACCAACCCGTTCTTCGTGAAGATGAAGCAAGGCGCCGAAGGCGCCGCGCAGAAAGACGGCGCCAAGCTGCTGACGGCCGCCGGCCGGTTCGACGGCGACAATTCATCGCAGGTGACGGCTCTCGAAAACATGACAACGGCGGGCGCCAAGGCGATCTTGATTACGCCGAGCGATACGAAGGCGATCGTGCCGTCGATCAAGAAAGCGCGCGACGCTGGCGTCATGGTGATTGCGCTGGATACGCCGACCGATCCGCAAAGCGCCACCGACGCCCTGTTCGCAACGAACAACTTCCAGGCCGGCGTGCTGATCGGCGAATACGCCAAAAAGGCGCTCGGCAACAAGCCCGCCAAGATCGCGACGCTTGACCTCGCGCCCGGAATCTCGGTCGGCGTCCTGCGGCATAACGGCTTCCTGCAAGGCTTCGGCATCAAGGCTGGCGATCCGAGCATCGTGTGCAGCCAAGACACGCGCGGCGATCAGTCGAAAGGACAATCGGCGATGGAGAACTGCTTGCAGAAGGCGCCGGGCATCAACGTCGTCTATACGATCAACGAGCCGGCGGCGGCCGGCGCCTATCGCGCGCTCCAAACCGCAGGCAAGGAAAAGAACGTGCTGATCGTGTCGATCGACGGCGGTTGCGAAGGCGTGCGCAATGTCAAAGCCGGCCAAATCGCGGCAACGGCGCAGCAATACCCGCTCAAGATGGCCGCGCTCGGTGTCGACGCGGGCGTCGATTACGCGAAGTCGGGCAAGAAGGTGAGCGGCTACACGGACACGGGTGTCACGCTGATCACCGATAAGCCGATGTCCGGCGTCGAGAGCCGGGACACGGCCTTCGGCCTGAGCAACTGTTGGGGTAAGTAAGGGCGCTCGGCGCGGCATCGCCTTTCGCTCAATTGCCGCGCCGGCACTGTCAGCCATTCCGTTTCGTAGGAGAAGACGCATCATGACGACTCAATCCGCCGGGCCACTGGCGCCCGCCCCCGTCCCTCCGTCGCGCGGCGTTCGCATGCCGAGTATCGCCGAGGCCGGTCCGCTGATCGCCCTCGTCGCCGCTTGCGCCTTCTTCGTCTCGCAGAATCATCGCTTCCTATCGTTTCAGAATTTCTCGCTGATCCTTCAGCAAACGATCGTGGTCGCCGTCATCGCGATCGGACAAACGCTGATCGTCCTGACCGCCGGTATCGACTTATCGTGCGGCATGGTGATGGCGTTCGGCTCGATCATCATGACGAAATTCGCCGTCGTACTAGGCGTGCCGCCGATCCTATCGATCCTGTGCGGTATCGCCGCCAGTACATTGTTCGGACTCCTAAACGGTGTGCTCGTGACGCGCGTCAAGCTGCCCTCGTTCATCGTGACGCTGGGCACGCTGAACATTGCGTTCGCCCTGACGCAGCTCTATTCGAATGCCGAAACGGTATCGAATCTGCCCGACGCGATCATGTTCTTCGGCAATACCTTCCGGATCGGGCCGGCGGAAGTCACGTACGGCACGCTGCTCGCGCTGTTCATGTATTTCGCGACTTGGTTCGTACTCCGAAATACCGTTCCCGGCCGGCACCTGTACGCGCTCGGCAACAACCCCGAGGCGGCGCGGCTGATGGGCTTGTCGTCGCAGAAGATTTTGCTGACCGTCTACTCGCTGTCCGGGATGATCTACGGCATCGCGGCCCTGCTGCTCGTCTCGCGCACCGGTGTCGGCGATCCTCAAGCCGGCCAGACCGACAATCTGGACAGCATCACGGCCGTGGTGCTCGGCGGCACGAGCCTGTTCGGGGGGAGAGGGTCCGTCGTCGGCACGCTGCTCGGCGCACTGATCGTCGGCGTGTTCCGCAACGGGCTGACGTTGATCGGCGTGTCCTCCGTCTATCAAGTGCTGATCACCGGCATTCTCGTGATTCTCGCAGTGGCGGCCGATAAGCTTTCGCACCGCCGCGGCTGAGGCAACGTCCTTCTGACTCAGTCGGACTCGTACTGCTACTCGTCCCCTACTCGTATTCGTATTCGTATCCGCATTCGCCAAGGAAACGCCATGTCGACTTCAAGCTCTCGCTCAACACAGCCCGTGCTCCAAGCGCGCGGCCTCGTGAAGCGCTATGGACAAGTGACCGCGCTCGACGGCTGTGATTTCGAAGTCATGCCCGGAGAGATTCTGGCCGTCATCGGCGACAACGGCGCCGGCAAATCCTCGCTGATCAAAGCGCTCTCGGGCGCCACGGTGCCCGATGAAGGCGAGATTTTGCTGGACGGCGCGCCCGTGAAGTTCCGCAGCCCGCTCGATGCGCGGGAAAAAGGCATCGAAACCGTCTACCAGGAATTGGCCGTCGCGCCCGCGATGACGATCGCCGAGAATCTGTTTCTCGGCCGCGAACGCCGCGTGCCCGGCTGGCGCGGCTCGCTACTCAGGATGATCGACAAACGCCGCATGCTAGAGGAAGCCACCTCGCACATGAAGGATTTGCAGATCGGCATTCGATCGATGCGGCAGGCGGTGGAAACGCTTTCGGGCGGCCAACGCCAAGGCGTCGCCGTTGCACGCAGCGCGGCATTCGCGCGGCACGTTGTCATTTTGGACGAGCCCACGGCCGCGCTCGGCGTGAAGGAAGGCAACATGGTGCTCGAGCTGATTCGGCGCGTGCGCGACCGCGGTTTGCCCGTCATCCTCATCAGCCACAACATGCCTCACGTGTTCGAGATCGCCGATCGCATCCATATTCAACGGCTCGGACGACGGGCCGCGCTCGTCAATACGAAGGACATTCATATGTCCGACGCCGTCGCGATCATGACGGGTGCCAAGCAGGCCGACGTCAGGGCCATCGCATGACGGCTTGCTCAGGCCGCGCGACCGTTCGCTCGCCACGGCAAGGGCGGGTGCCGACGCACGAGGATCGATCGAAATGAACGCGCCCACGCATCCGCATGCGACGAGAACGGTAGGCT
>CAYRLJ010000055.1:0-23636 GCA_964425025.1 uncultured Burkholderia sp.
CATAGCCTGCACGCTCAGATCAAAGAGTTCCAGACGTCCATTTCTGCGCGCTTACATTGCTCCAGCGTCTTGATGGCGGGCAGCGACGCGAGCTTCGTGAGCGTCTGGCGCTTACGCTCCTCACGTGCACAGAGCTCCGCCTGTAGCAGTTGCTCCAGGAAGTCGGCAAGGCTGGCATCGGTCGTCGCCGTGTGCTGCGCGAGCGCTCCCCAGTCACTGGCGATACGGTCGAGCTTCAGCTGCGTGCACAGGCCGGCAATTCGTTCGTGCTGGAGATTCATGCGGCGACCTCCAGCAGCGCGTCATACACTGCAAGCGGATGCTGAAGGCTCTCTCGCGGCAGCACCCGGCGCAGCTTCGAAGGCGCAGGCCCTGGCGCCGATGTTGGCGTTGGCAACGGCAGCAACGCTGCCTGCTCGAGTGCCAGCCTCGCTGCCGGACGCTCGCGTGTGGTGGCGTGCACGCGCACGTTGGCGACTTCCGCGAGCCAACGGCCAATACGCGCATTGGCGGCTTCGACATCCAGCTTCAGCCCCGACTGCTTGAGCGCCGCTGCGAGCGGCACCACGAAGCTCTCCTTCAGGTAGCGGTTGAAGCGTTCGACCTTCCCCTTGGTCTTGGCCCGATAGGGTTGGCAGACCTTCGGCGTGAAGCCGTAGGTTTCGGCCACCGCAAGCAATTGGGTGTTCCATCGATGCTCGCCTTCACCGAACGCGTCGCGCTCGATAACCACGGACTTCGCGTTATCGAACAGCACGTGCTCGGGTGTGCCGCCGAAGTAGACGAACGCTTCGCGCAGGCACTCGCACAGCGTGGCGGCGTCCTCGCCGGCGGTGAAGCGCACGAAGCTCGCGCGGCTGTATCCGAGCGTCGCGACCAGCGCCAGCAGCGGCGCACGGCCACGACGGATGACGGTGAAGTCGGCCTGCATCTGTTTGCCCGGCGGCGTCTCGAACCGAACCACCGGCTCCGCTTCGTGGCGCTTGTATGGCGCCAGGAATGCCTTGAGCTGGCTGATGCCCCCTTCGTAGCCGGTTTCCTGCAGTTCCCGATGCAGCACCGTCGCCGGAATCCAGTGCGGACGCGCGGCGGCGACACGTTCGAGCAGATAGTCCTTGAACGGGTCGAGCTTCGTCGGGCGTGGCTCACGTTGCTTGTAACGGGCCGCTTGCTCGTCCCGCAGATAGCGGCGCACCGTGTTGCGCGATAAACCCGTTTGCCGCGCTATCTCGCGTACCGCCGTTCCCCGTCTTGCCAATACCTTGATTTCCACTGCTTGCTCCTGAGTCAGCATCGGCGGCAAAAAGCCGCCATCCTCTCCCAGGTGGGTCAGGTTTACTTCGGCGGGCGGGTCAGTTTTACATCGGCGCTAACACCATGTCGAACTCTGACGAAAACTGCCTCTCATCGACGAACAGATTTATCAGTTGACTCAAGCGTGACCGAGCCAACTCCTTCGTGTCTTTCGGGTCATCGTCGTGAGTTTGTACGAGCGCTTTCAGCGCTCGGTCGTTCGTTACTTTCCAGAGCGGTCAACGAGCGCATCTATCCTTGATGGGGCAATCGTGTCGCTGAGCTGACAGCGGCAAGACTCCACCCCCTAAGACGCTGCCACTCTAAGGACGGAGAGGCTCGAACCCACGCTCTTGGCGTGGCAGGCCGATAATGCTTAAGCCAGCGCAGCCACCCAACCTTCACTCTTATCCAAAATCTGCCATTTACAACCGGTTCCGAAATATGTAGCTGGATGTGTAGTTAGCGCCAGCTGCCGAACAAGCAGCTTCCATGAAAGCCATGCCAGATAGGGATCTGGTATGAGAGAAGCAGAACAGTACGACACTGCGCCGAGGGTCCCATCACAAACCTCGTCGACGCGTTGCCCGCTGACACCGCAGGCCGGTATCAAAAGGTAGCAATCTAGTCACGACCCAATCAAGAACCGACCATAACCCCTTCGGGGTCTTTTAGTATCCAGCCATCGAGCATATCAGCCCACGCCTGCAGCATCGTCCTCCGCTGGTCCGCATATTCAGCCTTGTTATACACCGCGCGTACACCACGCTGCTCGTGCGCCAGACATTTTTCTATCCAGTCGCTGTTGAACCCGGATTCATGCAACTGCGTGCTCGCCGTTCTCCGCAGGTCATGCACCGAAAAAGATTCGAAGTCCTCTGCCCCACTCTCGCGCACTAGTCTCACGGCACTGTCAATCACGCGATTCAGGGTGGCTGCACTTATCGGCAATTCCGTCTCGTATCGACCCGGATGGAGGTAGGCGCTCGCGTTAAAACACGTCTTGAGGGTGACGAGGATATCCAAGGCCTGCTGGCTCAGATAGACATTGTGCGCACGACCGGCCTTCATCCGATCTTTCGGAATCGTCCAGATTGCGCGATTGAAGTCCACCTCATTCCATGTGGCCAAAATGAATTCTGACTTACGCACCATTGTCAGGAGCATGAACTTGACCGCCAGGCGCAGCGTGGGGAGCGTGGGCGTGCGCTCTAGGGCTTTGAAAAACACGTGGATTTCTGCGGGTGTCAGTGCCCGATCTCGCGGCTTAAAGGTAGCAATAGCCGAAGGGCGTATATCATCTGCCGGATTGGCAACCTTTAGCCCCCTCGCCTGCACGAAACGGTAGACCTGAAGCACAATATCGCGTGCCTGAACAGCAGGCGCGGCCGCGCCCCGCTCCTTGATCTTCTCACACCTCATTAGGAGTCTTGAGGGTGTGATCTCTTCGAGCTTCAGCCGCCCGAACTCCGCTGCAAGATTCCGGTCGTAGACGGACTTCCTCATCGCGCGGGTCGATTCCGCGAGGGTGGCTTCCGCGAAGTATTTTTCGGCCCACTTCCCGAACGTCATCGCTTCGGCCGCCTCTACCCGCTTTTCAACCTTGCTTCTCGACGGACTGACGCCCTGTTCAACTTCCCGACGAGCCCGTTCAAGAAGCAGCCTTGCTTCCGCAAGACGCACCGACATGCCAAAGGAAAGTTCGTTGGCAGCGCGTGCGCTGCGTGCTGGCAGCCTGGGATCGTAACGGCCAATGACCAGGGTCTCGCGGCGACCATTCAGACGATAGTCGAAGCGGAAACTCACCGCTCCGGCCGAAGTAACCGCCACGTACAGGCCACGCTGGTCAGCGACCTTGTATATCCTGCCGGTCGGCTTGAGCGCCCGCAACTCGAGGTCCGTAAGCATGCAATACTCCGTGAACTGATACCGTGTTTGATACCGTCACGTCACCGTGACGGTATCAAAATGGATCGTCTGCAGAGAAAGATGCTATACCGTCGCTCGTGCCGTCGGCGACGCAGCGCTGCCGCCGGAAGGCAGTGGATCAAAATAGTCGATAAACCCTTGTTTTTGTGTGGGAAATCAGGGAATCGACGGACCTCTGCAGACCACTGCAGAGGATCCTAAATTACTCCCACTCGATCGTCGCCGGCGGCTTCCCCGAGATGTCATAGACAACGCGATTAATCCCCCGCACCTCGTTAATGATGCGGTTCGACACCTGCCCGAGCAGTTCATGCGGCAGATGCGCCCAATGCGCGGTCATGAAATCGAGTGTCTGCACGGCACGCAGGGCAACGACATATTCATACGTGCGCCCATCGCCCATCACCCCCACGCTCTTCACCGGCAAGAACACCGCAAACGCTTGGCTCGTCAGGTCGTACCACGACTTACCCGTTTCTTTGTCGATCGTGTTGCGCAGCGTCTCGATAAAGATCGCATCGGCACGGCGCAGCAAATCGGCAAAGTCACGACGCACTTCGCCGAGAATGCGCACGCCCAGCCCCGGCCCAGGGAACGGATGGCGATAGACCATCCCATGCGGCAAACCAAGCTTCACACCTAGCTCGCGCACCTCATCCTTGAACAACTCGCGCAGCGGCTCGAGCAACTTCAGATTCAACGTCTCGGGCAAGCCGCCCACGTTGTGGTGGCTCTTGATCGTGTGCGTCGCCTTCTTGCCCTTGCCGGCCGATTCGATGACGTCCGGGTAGATCGTGCCTTGTGCCAACCACTTGGCATCGGTCAGCTTGCCGGCCTCGGTTTGGAAGACCTCAACGAACTCGGCGCCGATGATCTTGCGCTTTTGTTCCGGATCCGTCACACCGGCCAACTTCGAGAGGAACGCTTCGCTCGCGTCGACGTGAATCACACGCACACCGAGGTGATCGCCGAACGTCGCCATCACCTGCTCGGCCTCGTTCAAACGCAGCAGGCCGTGATCGACGAACACGCACGTCAATTGATCGCCGATCGCGCGATGCAAGAGCGCGGCGGCCACCGACGAATCGACACCACCCGACAAGCCGAGAATCACATGCTCATTACCCACTTGCTGACGAATCTTCTGGACCGCTTCGTCGATGTAATGCCCCATCTCCCAATCGGCCCTCGCACCGCAAATCTGCAGCACGAAGCGTTCGAGCATCGCGCGGCCCTTAACCGTATGCGTCACTTCCGGGTGCCATTGCAGGCCGTAAAAGCAACGCGTCTCGTCGGCCATCGCGGCGATCGGACACGATTCGGTCGATGCCATCAACGCGAAGCCTTCTGGCATCTGCGTGACTTTGTCGCCGTGGCTCATCCACACCTTCAGCATGCCGTGACCTTCCGGCGTATGGAAATCCTCGATGCCTTCGAGCAGGCTCGTATGGTTGCGTGCGCGCACTTCGGCATAACCGAACTCGCGAACGTGGCCCAGTTCGACCTTGCCGCCAAGCTGCTCGGCCATCGTCTGCATGCCGTAGCAAATGCCCAGTACCGGCACGCCGAGTTCGAAAACGGCTTGCGGCGCGCGCGGCGCGTCCGCCTCCGTAACCGAGCTGGGGCCGCCCGAAAGGATGATGCCCTTCGGTGCGAATTCGCGGATGAATGCGTCGTCGACGTCGTACGGATGAATCTCCGAATAGACGTGCGCTTCGCGAATACGGCGCGCAATCAACTGAGTGACTTGCGAACCCATGTCGAGGATCAGGATCTTGTCATGCATGGTTGGCACGGATCGGTAGTGAACGAATACGAACGCAGCGCTTGCCGCGCTGCGAATGAAGGGTCAAACGAAGCGCCGCGCAACCACCGCGCGCGAGCGCAAGATGAGGTCGAGGCGGGAGCTCGGGCGCGAGTGCGCTCAACCATGAAACGGGGGGCGCGGCGCAGACGACGGCGCAACCGCGCGAACGTCGTCGTCACCGCTCGCGGCGCCCGAGCGCACCGAGCCGGCGGCATCCGGGGCACGAAAGCCCGCCTCCAGCCGCGACGCAAACGGACGCTCGACTTGACGCTCGGTACCTGCCGGTGCCCCGGCGGCAACGTCGGGCCGCAGCACGGGCTCGACCGGCTCGGCCGCAGCGGGTGCAGGCGCCGGCACGGCGGGGGCGATACGGCCGTTGCGCTTCGCCTTCGCCTTGTCCTTTGTGCCGTCGCCGGCTGTCTGCGCGGCTTTGCCGACCTCTCGCCGACGCACGGCACCCGCCAAGCGCGCACCGCCTAAGCCGATCAGAATAAGGAATGCGCCGATCAGCAGATTCGGCACGATCCCGAGCGGTGGGAGCCACAACGCATGTGGCCCGGCCGCCCAAACCACCACGAGCGCGCCGGCGAGCCATGTCACGTGGCCCACGATCTTCGCAACACCGATCGTCATCGCACCGTCGAAGGCGCCGCGCAATGACAGCCACGCCAATCCGAGCAACGCGAGGCCGAGCATTTGCCCGACCATCGCGGGCCCGATCGGCGTCAACTGCAGCACGCGCTGCACGCCGGCCAGCGGCGAAAGCAGCAACGCGGCGCCGGAGCTCAGGTAGAGCCCGGCATCGACGATCAGAACGGCGCGCAACAGCGGTTTCATCGGCGGTTAGCGGTTAGCGGTTAGCGTTTAACAGTTGCGTTTACTCGACGTGGTAATTCGGCGCTTCCTTCGTGATCTGGACGTCATGCACATGCGATTCGCGCATGCCGGCCGACGTGATCTCAACGAATTGCGCCTTCTCGTGCAATTCGTCGATCGAGCGGCAACCGCAGTAGCCCATGCTCGCGCGCACGCCGCCGATCAACTGGAACAGGATCGCGCCGACCGAGCCCTTATAGGCCACGCGCCCCTCGATACCCTCGGGCACGAGTTTGTCGATGTTCGCCGAATTGTCTTGGAAGTAGCGATCGGCGGCGCCATCCTTCATCGCGCCGACCGAGCCCATGCCGCGGTACGACTTGTACTGACGGCCTTGGAAGAGGAACACGTCGCCCGGCGCCTCTTCGGTACCCGCGAACATGCTGCCCATCATGACGGCATTCGCACCGGCCGCGAGCGCCTTGCTGACGTCGCCCGAGAAACGCACGCCGCCGTCGGCGATAACGGGTACGCCCGTGCCTTTCAGCGCTTCGGCGACATTGGTGATCGCCGTGATCTGCGGGACGCCCACGCCGGCGACGATACGCGTCGTGCAGATCGAACCGGGGCCGATGCCGACCTTCACGCCGTCCACGCCATATTCGACGAGCGCGCGTGCCGCGTCGGCCGTCGCGATGTTGCCGCCGATCACTTCCACGTGCGGGAAGCTCTTCTTCACCCAGCGCACGCGCTCGAGCACGCCCTTGCTGTGGCCGTGCGCCGTATCGACGACGATGACGTCGACGCCCGCCGCGGCCAGCGCCGTGACACGCTCTTCGTTGTCGGCGCCCACGCCCACCGCCGCGCCCACGCGCAGCTTGCCGTGCTCGTCCTTGCACGCGTCGGGGTGCTCGGTTTGCTTCGTGATGTCCTTGACCGTCATCAGGCCGCGCAGCTCGAACGCGTCGTTCACGACGAGCACGCGCTCGAGGCGATGGCTGTGCATCAGCGCTTTCGCTTCCGCGAGGGCCGTGCCCTCCTTCACCGTGACGAGCCGCTCGCGCGGCGTCATGATCGTGCGCACGGGCTCGTCGAGCCGCGTCTCGAAACGCAAGTCGCGGTTCGTCACGATACCCATCAGCTGGGCGCCTTCGACGACGGGAAAGCCCGAAATGCCATGCTGCAACGACAGGGCGATGACATCGCGAACCTTCATTTGCGGCGGAACCGTAATCGGATCACGCACGACGCCTGACTCGAACCGCTTGACCTTGGCCACTTCGCGCGCCTGCTCCGCGGCCGTCAGGTTCTTGTGAATGATGCCGACGCCGCCTAGCTGCGCCATCGCGATCGCGAGCCGCGCTTCGGTGACCGTATCCATCGCGGCCGAAACGAGCGGCATATTCAGGGAGATGTTGCGAGTCAGCCGGGTCTTGAGGCTGGTGTCGCGCGGCAGAACGTCGGAGAAGGCCGGGACGAGGAGCACGTCATCGAACGTGAGTGCTTTTTGGATCAGACGCATGGCAAATCCTATAGGCGCAAAAGCGAATTATACGCGATACCTCCCTGCTTTTCACTGTGCGAACAGCAAGTTAGCGCTTTTTTCCGCTCCGAGGCGGCGATCCATTTCGGTTTCCGGTTCGGCCCGTGTTCGCGCGAGTTTCGTTTGCCCTCGGCGCGCGTTCGTACTGCGGGCGCTGCTAGTGCTAAGGGAAAAGCGCCTGCGTCGGCGAGCTGCAACCGACATGCCGGCGAAATGACGAGGAAGTGCAGAATCGAACAAGACACCGCCGCCGAGGAGCGCTTAAGCTTCGCCCCGTTGATCGATTTCGATTTAGGAGCAAGTATGCGGCGTGGGGTGATGTACGGGGTCATGGCGGGTGCGATATGGGGCATGGTCTTTCTCGTGCCGCGCCTGCTGCCCGATTTCGCGCCGTTGCTGCTCGGTGCGGCGCGCTGCATGATGTACGGACTGGTCTCCATCGTCGCGGCGCTCCCGATGGCGCGGCGCCTCGCGGGCAAGCTGACGCGCGCGGACCTGTTCGCGGTGGGCAAACTCGCCCTCGTCGGCAACCTCGTGTACTACGTCTTTCTGACCGCCGGCGTTCATCGCGTAGGAATCGGGCCGACGTCTCTGATCGTCGGGGTGCTGCCCGTCACCGTCACGCTGGCGGGGCGCCGCGACGCGGGCGCGGTACCGCTCGAACGGCTGCGCTGGCCGCTGCTGCTCGTCGCGGCGGGCATCGTCTGCATCAACGTCGATGTGTTCGCGGCCGGCTCGGGGGCATCGGGCGCGGCCAGCGTGCTGGACAAGCTCGTCGGCGTCCTGTGCGCGACCGGCGCGCTCGCCAGTTGGACTTGGTTTGCCGTCGCAAATACCCGCTATTTGCGGCGCAACCCGCATTTCGACGGTAACGAATGGTCTGTGTTGCTCGGGCTCGCAACCGGCTTGTTCGGCGCGGCGCTATGGGGTGTCTGCTCGCTGGCGCCGAACGCGGCGCACGCAACGCCCCATATCGAAACGCGCTGGCATGTATTCTGGCTACTCAATCTCGGTCTGGCCGTGGGTGCGTCGTGGCTCGGCACGGGCCTATGGAACGCCGCGTCCAAACGCGTTCCGCTGACCCTTTCGGGCCAACTGATCGTTTTCGAGACACTGTTCGCCCTGCTTTATGGCTTCATCTACGACGCTCGGCTCCCCCGCCCGCTCGAAGCCGCCGCAATCTTGCTGTTACTGGCGGGCGTTGCGTGGTCGGTACGGCGTCATGACGGCAGCGCCGGACACCCGGCGCCGATCGACGGCGCGGCTGCGCTCAGCGCGAATCCCTAGCCCCTGTTTACGCCAACCCAGGCTCGAGAAGGTGTGCCCCGGACAGCCGCTCGGGCCGTCAGCGCGAATCCTTATGCAGCCACTTGCGCCCTTCGATGGAACCGGCGCGGCGCGTCTTTTCGACTCGGCGCTGACGAGCGAGCTTGGGATCGACGATGAGCGGCCGATAAATCTCGACGCGATCGTGATCGACAAGCGTTGCGTCGAGCGTCGTCAGCTTGCCGAAAATGCCGATCTTGGCCGTGCCCGGATCGATTTCAGGGTGCCTGCGCGCAATCTCGCTCGCGACAATCGCGTCGCGCACGGTGGCGCCGGGCGATAATGTGAGCGCAATAAGCGTCTGCGCGTCGGCGAGCGCGTAGCAAACTTCGACGTTAAGCTGCGCGCTCATGGCCGGCCATAGCGCTCATCGGCGCGCTTGACGAACGATTCGACGAACGTATTCGCGATGTGGCTGAACACCGGCCCGATGATCTTTTCGAGGATCACGCTCGTGAACTCGTAGTGCAGCGCGAATTCGATCTTGCAGGCATCGGTGCGCAGCGGCGTGAAACGCCAGTAGCCCGTGAACTTGCGAAACGGGCCGTCGGCGAATTCCATGTCGATGCGGGTGGGCCTGTCCTGCGTGTTGTGGGTGGCGAAGTGCTGCTTGATGCCCTTGAAGTTGATGTCGATGCGCGCCTCCATCAGGTGCTCCTCCTGGCGGCGTATCTCGACACCGCCGCACCAAGGCAGGAAGTTGGGGTAGTCGATCACGTCGGTGACGAGATCGAACATTCGCTCCGCCGAGTGGCGGATCAACACGGTTTTTTGAACATCTGCCATAAGAAGCACTGCGCGCGGCGAAATGGGGGCGAGCGTGGCGGGCTCGACCGGCGCCGCTTTGCTAAAATCGCAATTTTAAACGAGTTGGACGACGTCCATATCCATGAGCATCATCGACAACAGAAAAGCCTTCTTCGATTACTCCATCGAGGAGCGCTACGAAGCGGGGCTCGTGCTAGAGGGATGGGAAGTCAAGGCACTGCGCGCGGGCCGCGGGCAAATCAAGGAAGGCTACGTCATCATTCGCGACGGCGAGCTGTTCCTCATCGGCGCGCACATCAGTCCGCTGCCCGAGGCATCGACGCACATCAAGCCCGATCCCGTGCGCACGCGCAAGCTGCTTCTGCACAGCGACGAAATCAAGAAGCTGATCGGCAAGGTCGAGCAGCGCGGCTACACGCTCGTGCCGCTGAATTTCCACTACAAGGGCGGCCGCGTGAAATGCGAAATCGGGCTCGCCAAGGGTAAGAAGCTGCACGACAAACGCGAGACCGAAAAGAAACGCGATTGGGAGCGCGAAAAGGCGCGCATCATGCGCTCGGCCAGCTGATGGGTTGATTGTGGTGCCGGCCGGAGCCGGCGGCGCGCCGTTGCGCGCGCGGTTTAGCGCCCCTCCATCGTCGCCGCGCTCTTGCCCCGGTTGACGATCGCGAGCGCCGACGCCACCATCGAACCCAGATCCGAGAGATTGCCCGGCACGATCAAGGTATTGCCGGCCTTAGCCAGATTGCCAAACGCATTCACGTACTGCTCGGCCACCTTCAGGTTGACGGCGTCCATGCCGCCCTGCGATTGAATCGCCTGCGCGATCTTTTGAATCGCCTGGGCATTGGCCTCGGCCACGGCCAAAATCGCGGCGGCTTGCCCTTGCGCCTGGTTGATCGCCGCTTGCTTCTCGCCTTCGGATTTTTGGATCGCCGCTTCGCGGCCGCCCGAAGCGATGTTGATCTGCTCCTGCTTGCGCCCTTCCGATGCTGCGATCAGCGCACGCTTTTCGCGCTCGGCCGTGATCTGCGCCTGCATCGCATGCAAGATCTCCTTCGGCGGCGTCAAATCCTTGATTTCGTACCGAAGCACTTTCACGCCCCAGTTCGAGGAAGCGGCGTCGAGCGCTGTCACGACGCTGTGGTTGATCAGATCGCGCTCCTCGAACGTCTTGTCGAGTTCGAGCTTGCCAATGACGGAGCGCAGCGTCGTTTGCGAGAGCTGCGTGATCGCCTGCACGTAGTTACTGGAGCCGTACGACGCCTTCATCGCATCGGTGACTTGGAAATAAAGCACACCGTCGACTTGCAGCTGCGTGTTGTCGCGCGTGATGCAGATCTGGCCCGGCACGTCGAGCGGAATCTCTTTCAGCACGTGCCGATACGCGACCCGATCGACGAACGGCAGCACAATGTTGAGCCCCGGCACGAGCGTCGCGTGATAGCGGCCGAAACGCTCGACAACCCAAGCATGCTGCTGCGGCACGATCTTGATCGTCTGAGCGACGATGGCGATCACGACGATTAGCAGCACGACCCCGACGATAGTCATGTCCATACTTCTTCACTCCTTCGATGTTGACGCGGGATGATGCGAGCGCGCCGGCGCGCGCCCTTTTTCTACCAAGATGAGACGATTGGCCCGCACGGCCGCGATCTCGTAAAAGCGTGCGTCCTCGCGTTCGCCGGGAGCCAGTTCGGCGTCCCATTGCGCGCCGCGATACGGTACGCGCGCTCGACCGTCGCGCCACATCGTCACTTCGACGGATTCGCCGACATCCAAGACGACGTCGGGATTCGATGACGCGTCGCGCCGCTGGCGACGGCGGCCGAAGCGGGAGCGCCGCAGCAGCACGACGGCGGCCAGCGCAACGAGCGCGGCGCAGACACACTGCGCGGCAAACCCACCGCCGCCAAGCTTGACGAGCGCACCGGCAATGAACCCGAGCGCGATCATCAGCAAGTAGAACGTGCCTGTCAGCAGTTCGGCGACGATCAGTACGCCAGCACCGATCCACCAAAAAAAGTCGTTCGGCGCCATGAGTGGTCTCCTTATAACGCTCCGATGGTCCGCGTAAAAAAAAAGCCCCGGATCATCGGGGCGTTATAGCACGAACCGGGGCCCGCCTCTCATGAGCGGGCCCGTCGATCGGACGACGTTACTTAGCGGCCTTGGCCAGCGCCTGCCACGTATCGATAATCGTGTCGGGATTCAGCGAGATCGACGCGATACCTTCATCGGCCAGCCACTGCGCGAAGTCGGGGTGATCCGACGGGCCTTGGCCGCAAATACCGACGTATTTATCCATGCGGCGGCACGTCTCGATCGCACGCTTGAGCAGGAACTTGACCGCTTCATCGCGTTCGTCGAAGTCAGCCGCGAGCAATTCCATGCCCGAGTCGCGATCGAGGCCGAGCGTGAGCTGCGTCAAATCGTTCGAACCGATCGAGAAGCCGTCGAAGTGCTGCAGGAACTGCTCGGCCAGGATCGCGTTGGACGGCACTTCGCACATCATGATGAGCCGCAGGCCGTTCTCGCCGCGCTTCAGGCCGAACTTCTCGAGCAGGCCCACCACGCGCTCCGCTTGCTTCACCGTCCGCACGAACGGCACCATGATTTCGACGTTCGTGAGCCCCATGTCCTCGCGCACGCGCTTCAACGCCACGCATTCCATCTCGAACGCTTGCGCGAAATCCTGCGCGATGTAGCGCGAGGCGCCGCGGAAGCCGAGCATCGGATTCTCTTCGTCCGGCTCGTAGCGCGAGCCGCCGATGAGCTTCTTGTACTCGTTCGACTTGAAGTCGGACAGCCGCACGATCACGGGCCGCGGATAGAACGCCGCCGCGATCGTCGCGATGCCTTCAGTCAGCTTGTCGACGTAGAACGCTCGCGGCGACGCATGCCCGCGCGCGACGCTTTCGACCGCCTTCTTCAAATCTTGATCGACGTTCGGGTACTCGAGGATCGCCTTCGGATGCACGCCGATGTTGTTGTTGATGATGAACTCGAGCCGTGCGAGCCCGACGCCTGCGTTCGGCAACTGCGAGAAGTCGAACGCGAGTTGCGGATTGCCGACGTTCATCATGATCTTCACGGGAATCGGCGGCAATTCGCCGCGCGAGACTTCCGTCACTTCCGTTTCGAGCAGGCCGTCGTAAATCTTGCCCTCGTCGCCTTCCGCGCACGAAACCGTCACGAGCGCGCCGTCTTTCAGGACGTCGGTGGCATCGCCGCAGCCGACGACGGCGGGCACGCCCAACTCACGCGCGATGATGGCCGCGTGGCAGGTACGGCCACCGCGGTTCGTCACGATGGCGGATGCGCGCTTCATCACGGGCTCCCAGTTCGGGTCCGTCATGTCTGCGACGAGCACGTCGCCCGGTTGCACGCGCTCCATTTCCGACGGATCGTGAATCACGCGCACGCGGCCCGCGCCGATCTTCTGGCCGATCGCCCGGCCCGTGGCCAACACTTGCGACTGGCCGCGCAGCTTGAAGCGCTGTTCGACCTTGCCGTGGCCTTGGCTCTTCACCGTTTCCGGACGCGCCTGCAGGATGAACAGCTTGCCGTCGCGGCCGTCCTTGCCCCACTCGATGTCCATCGGACGCTCGTAGTGCTTTTCGATGATGACGGCGTACTTGGCCAGCTCGATCACGTCTTCGTCGGTGATCGAGAAGCGATTGCGCTGCTCGTGCGACACGTCGATCGTTTTCACGCGGCCGGGCTCGCCCGGCTTCGTGAACTCCATCTTGATGAGCTTGGAGCCGATCGAGCGGCGGATCACCGGATACTTGCCTTGTTCGAGCATCGTCTTGAAGACGTAGAACTCGTCCGGATTCACGGCGCCTTGCACGACGGTCTCGCCCAGACCGTAGCTCGACGTGATGAAGACGGCATCCTTGAAGCCCGATTCCGTATCGAGCGTGAACATCACACCGGCCGCGCCGACGTCGGAGCGCACCATGCGCTGAACGCCTGCCGACAGCGCCACTTCCGCATGCGTGAAGCCTTTGTGGACGCGGTAGGAGATTGCGCGGTCGTTATAGAGCGACGCGAAGACGTGCTTCATGCGATCGAGGACATCCTCGATGCCGACCACGTTCAGATAGCTTTCTTGCTGGCCCGCGAATGAAGCGTCGGGCAAGTCTTCGGCCGTCGCGGAGGAGCGCACGGCGAACGACAGCTCTTCGGGAGAGCTCTTTTGGAGCGTCTCGAATTGCGCGCGAATTTCATCCTCGAGGCGCTTCTGCATCGGCGCTTCGATGATCCATTCGCGGATTTCCTTGCCGGCGGCCGCAAGCGCTTTGACGTCGTCGACATCCAGCGTCTCGAGCCGAGCGGCAATCCGTTCGGTCAAATTGTTGTTCTTGAGGAAATCGCGGAACGCGAGCGCCGTGGTGGCGAAGCCGGTGGGCACGCGCACGCCGGCTTCAGACAGTTGGCTGATCATCTCGCCGAGCGACGCATTCTTGCCGCCCACGATCTCCACATCGGTCATCCGTAGCTGTTCAAACGGAATTACATACGCCTGATCCTTCGTGACATTTGCTGCGTTAGTCATACAAGCCCCTAAGTGTGAAAAAAATTCACGGTCACGCGTGTGGGCTTGGTGCGCGTAGGGCCATTGGAGCCCGGCGCGCAGCACGCGCAACCTGTTGGAGAAGCAATCGCTTGGCGGGGCCGATTGCAATTGCTTATCCAACAGGTTGCCGCTATTCTAACCTGCTTCCATCGCCCTGCTCGCTCTCGTGCGCAAGGGGGATGACAAAATGTAAATCGCCGGCGCACGTGCCCGCGAAAACGCGCGAGAATCGCGTTTCCTGCCCGCAGCGTCCGCTGCTTTCGAAGCGTTTTGCCGATGCCGCCTACCGTATTTATCGTCTCGGACGGAACCGGGATCACCGCCGAAACGTTCGCGCACTCGATCCTGTCCCAATTCGACCAAAAGTTCCGTCTGGTCCGGGTCCCGTTCGTCGATTCGGTCGACAAGGCCTATGCCACGATCGAGAAAATCGCCGAATCGGCCGAACTCGACGGGCGCCGCCCGATCGTGTTCACGACGCTCGTCGACAGCGCCTCGAACGCGATCGTCAAGAACTCGAATGCGCTCGTGCTCGACATCTTTCAGCAGTTCGTCGAACCGCTCGAACAAGAACTCGAGATGAAGTCGACCCACGCCATCGGCCGTGGACACCAGAACGCCGACACCGAGGAGTACAAGACGCGGATCGAGGCGATCAACTTCTCGCTCGCGCATGACGACGGCCAGTCGAACCGCAATCTCGCCGATGCGGATGTCATCCTCGTGGGGGTCTCGCGCAGTGGCAAAACGCCGACGAGCCTCTATCTCGCCATGCAATACGGCGTGAAAGCCGCCAACTATCCGTTGATTCCCGAGGATTTCGAGCGCGGCAAGCTGCCCACGCCGGTCATCGCTCATCGCGACAAGCTGTTCGGGCTATCGATCGATCCGCAGCGGCTGTCCGAGATCCGCAACGAGCGGCGCCCGGGGAGCAAATACGCCGCGCCGGAAAACTGCCGCTATGAGATCAACGAAGCAGAAGCGTTGATGCGGCGCGAGGGGATCAAATGGCTGTCGTCGACGCACAAGTCGATCGAAGAGATCGCCACGACGATCCTGCAGGAAATCAAGCTCGATCGGCCGACTTATTGAAAGACAGGGGCAAGCGGCGCGCCGGTAGGATTGGCTGACTGAGCACGAAACTGAGCACGTGACTGAGCACTTGACCGCCTAGCGGCGGCCGGTGCTCGCCGCGCGTCGGGCTAACCCTTCAACCTTGCCCGCGCTGCTGACGGCACTGCTCGAACAAACAAATCGCGGCGGCAGCCGCCACGTTCAACGACTCCATCCCGCCCGGCTGCGGAATCGTCAGCCGATGCGCGACCGCCGCGCGCCACGCCTCGGATACACCCGCGCCCTCGTTGCCGAAAATCCACGCGATCGGCCCCGAGAGATCGCAGTCGTACAGCGCCTGTGGCCCGTGCGAATCGGTGATGGCCGCCGGCACGGCCAGGCGCTCGATCAGCGTCTGCGCCTCCACGTCTTCATGCACATCGAGCAGAAAATGCGCGCCCATGCCGGAGCGCAAAACCTTCGACGACCATGCGTACGCCGTACCCGGCGCGCAAAAAACCTGCTTCACGCCGGCCGCCGCCGCACTGCGCAGAATCGAGCCTACGTTGCCCGCATCCTGAACGCCATCGAGCACGACACAGCCCGCCTCCACGCGCTCGGGCAGCGCCGCAGAGAGCTTGCGCACGACGAGCAGCAGGCCGACGCCGTGTACCACGTTCGACAACTGGCCGAACAATGCGTCGGGCAGCACGGTGACGCGCTCAGCGTCGATGCGCGCGACGATCGCCTGTGCCTCGGCATGGAGTAACGCGCCCTCCGTCACGACGCAGGTGTCGGGCTGTCCGGCCACGTCAAGATACGCACTCGCCAGATGAAAGCCCTCGAGCAGCGCTTGACCGCCCTTCTTTTGCTGGTGCGTCGAAGCGGCCAGCGCCTTCAGGCGCTTATAGAGAGGATTGTCGCGCGAAGTGATCGCTTTCACGGAAATGAACCGGAAATGGCGCCCCGGGGGCCGGCAAGCTGAAACGGATTCGGCGCAAGCAGCCCGGGAGCGCGTTTAGGTTAATGATCGGCGCCCAGGCCGGCGGCACCTGGTTCGAAAGCGTCATGGGGCAGCAAGCCCTCGCCGAACGCATCGTCCGTGATCTCGATGGCGGTTACGCTTGCTCCCGAGGGCAGCGCAACTGTCACGCCGATCCGCTCGAACGCTGCGCGCACGGGTGCGAACGATCGGCGATGATGCTCGCACGGCCCATGCCGAACCAGCGCCGCTAAGTGCTGAGGCGTCCCGTAGCCGGCATGCGCATCGAACCCGTACATCGGGAATTGCGCATGCAATTCGAGCAGCATGCGGTCGCGCGTCACTTTAGCCAAGATCGATGCCGCCGAGATCGCCGGCACGAGCGCGTCGCCGCCGATCACGGCCTCGCTGCGCACGGATAGCTGCGGGCATCGATTGCCATCGATGCGCGCCAGCGTGGGCACCAGCGCAAGCCCTTCGACGGCCCGTTTCATGGCCAGCATCGTCGCGTGCAAGATATTGAGCCGGTCGATCTCCTCGACGCTCGCCGATGCCACGCAATAGCTAAGCGCCCGCTCGACGATCTTCTCGTAGAGCGCATCACGCTTCTTGGCCGTCAATACCTTGGAGTCGTCGAGCCCGCGGATGCGGCGCTGCGGATCCAAAATCACGGCGGCCGCGACGACGGGCCCGGCAAGCGGCCCGCGCCCCGCCTCGTCGACACCGCAGACGATATCGAGCGCCGAATTGAAATCGAGCGCGCCTTGCGGCGAGACACTGCTGCCGCGCGTGCTGCTCTTGCCGCTGGCGCCGCCCGGTGCGCCTGCCTTTGAAGCGTCAGCGCTCGACGCCCCCTTGGCGCGTGGCGGTGGAGAACTAGTCATGGGCGCGGCTTCCTCGCATCGATGACGCGCGCAACCGCCTCGGCTGCGCACTGCGCTGTATTCTTGCGCAGCGTCAGATGCATCTGCGTGAACACGTCGGTCAGCGTGCGCCGATTCGCCTCGTCGTGCAACTGCACGAGCGTCGCATCCGCCAGCGCCTCGGGCGTCGCGAAGTGCTGCAGCAGTTCAGGCACGACAAAACGCCCGGCCAAGATATTGGGCAGCCCGACGTACGGCAAGTACCCCTGCCGCCGCATGATTTGCCCCGTCAGCCAAGGCACCTTGTACGAAATCACCATCGGCTTCTTGAGCAGCGCAGCCTCGAGGGTCACCGTGCCGCTTTTCACGAGCACGGCATCGGCAGCCGTCATCGCGCGTTGCGCATCACCATCGGTCAGCGTCAGCGCGAGCCCGGGATGCGCCAGGGCGAGCGGCTGCAACAGTTCGCGCAACGCAGGCGTCGCTGCCGGCATCACGAACTTGAGGCTCGGCTCGCGGCGCTGCATGATCGCCATCGCCTCGAAAAAGGTCGGGCCGATCAAGCCGATTTCCGAGCGCCGGCTGCCCGGCAGCACGGCAACGATAGGCCCGGCCGCCGGCAGGCCAAGCGCCGCGCGCGCGCCGGCGACGTCCGGCTCGAGCGGGATTTCGTCCGCGAGCGGATGGCCAACGTAGGTGGCCGACACGCCGGCTTTTTCGAGTAGCGCCGTCTCGAACGGAAACACGCAAAGCATGTGGTCGACGGCCTTCGCGATCGTCTTGATGCGGCCGCCGCGCCACGCCCAAATCGAGGGACAAACGAAGTGGATCGTCGGGATGCCGGCTGCACGCAACGGCTGCTCGAGCCCGAAATTGAAATCGGGCGCGTCGACGCCGATAAGTACAGTCGGCGGCTCCGCCAGCAGTTGACGCTTCAAGTCGCTGCGAATGCGCAGGATTTCGGGGATATGACGCAACGCCTCGACATAGCCACGCACGGCGAGCTTGTCCATCGGCCAGTGGGCTTCAAAGCCCTGCGCCGCCATTCGAGGGCCGCCGATACCGTAGTAGCGCGTCGCCTCCGGCAGCGCGCGCGAAAGGCCGCCTAGCAGCGAAGCCGCCAGCAGATCGCCCGACGGCTCGCCCGCGACCATGGCGACGCGCAGCGCATTCGATTGCGTCATCGCCTAGCGAATGATGCCGCGCTGTGACGTTTCGATGAATGCGATGAGCTTGCGCACGTGCTCGTCGCCATCGCCACCGGCCGATGCGAGATCCCTCAGTTGGACCTTCGCGTCTTCGAGCGACAAGCCGTTCTTGTACAGCAGCCGGTAGGCGCTGCGCAATGCGGAAATCGCGTCCGCCGAAAAACCGCGCCGACGCAGCCCTTCGACGTTGATGCCGTGCGGTTCGGCCTTGTTGCCGGCCGCGATGACGAACGGCGGAATGTCCTGCACGAGCGCCGACGCACCGCCGAGCATCGAATGCTCGCCGATTTTCACGAACTGGTGCACGCCCGACATGCCGCCGATGATGGCCCAATCGCCGATGATCACGTGCCCCGCCATCTGCGCGTTGCTCGACAAGATGACGTGATTGCCGACATGGCAGTCATGCCCGATGTGGACGTACGCCATGATCCAGTTGTCGTCGCCGAGCGCCGTCACTCCGCCGTCTTGCACGGTACCCGTATGGATGGTCGTGAATTCGCGGATCGTGTTGCGCTCGCCGATGACGAGCCGCGTGGGCTCGCCCTGATACTTCATATCCTGCGGACGGCCGCCGACGGAGGCGTAATGGCCGATTCGGTTATCGGCGCCGATGGTCGTATAGCCTTCGATGACGCTATGCGACCCGACTGTCGTGCGCGCGCCGATCGCGACGTTTGCGCCGACGATCGCGTACGGCCCGATCTCGACGTCTTCGCCGAGTTGCGCGCCCGGCTCGATGATGGCGGTGGGATGAATCCTGCTCATGCGCTTAATCGCCCTTCTCTCACTCGTTCGTGTGCTTGACGGTGCACATCAATTCGGCTTCGGCGGCGGTCACGCCGTCAACTTCGGCACGCGCTTTGAACTTCCAAATGCCGCGCATGTAGCGCTCGAACGCGACGTTCAAAATCAACTGATCGCCCGGCTCGACCACGCGCTTGAAACGCGCCCCGTCGATCCCGACGAAGTAGTACAGCGTCGTCTCGGCATCGTGCGGCTCCTCGGCGAACGTCAGCAGCGCGGCTGTCTGCGCGAGCGCCTCGAGGATCAGCACGCCGGGCATCACCGGCCGCTGCGGAAAATGCCCCATGAAGTAAGGCTCGTTGATCGACACGTTCTTCAACGCCTTGATGCTCTTGTGCGGCTCGAGCTCCAGCACCCGGTCGACGAGTAGGATCGGGTAGCGATGCGGCAGCAGCGTAAGAATCTTATGGATGTCGAGATTGATTTTTTCAGTGCTCATGGTGTGTCTGCTCCACGCGATATTCTCGCGCGGGTAATTAACTGCGAATGCTTGACTCACGGTCAGGCGGTGCGTTCACCGCATGGCCGCGCGCCGGCGCTTAGGCCTCAAACGTTGCCACCTCGTTCGGCCAGCGCGATTTCGAGTGCCTTGATGCGCTCGCGCATCTTGTCCAAATTGCGCATTAGCGCCGCGCTCTTGTTCCATTGCGCATGCGGAACGGCGGGAAACGCACTCGTGTACAGGCCCGGCTTGGACAGTGACTTCGATACGCCCGACTTCGCCGTCACAATGACGTAATCGGCGAGCGTCACGTGCCCGGCAATACCGACCGCCCCGCCGATCATGCAATGGCGGCCGATCGTCGTGCTGCCCGCGACCCCGGCGCAACCCGCGATCACGGTGTATGCGCCGATCTTGCAGTTGTGGCCGATCTGCACTTGGTTATCGATCTTCACGCACTCATCGATGATCGTGTCGGCCATCGCGCCGCGATCGATCGTCGTGTTGGCGCCGATTTCGACGTCCGCGCCGATCGTCACCGCGCCGACTTGCGGAATCTTGACCCAACTGCCCGTGCGTGCCTCACCCTCGCCGGCGAAATCAGGCGCGAAGCCGAAGCCATCCGAACCGATGACCGCTCCGGCATGCACGATGGCGCGCGGGCCGATCTTGCAGCCGTAATACACGGCGACGTTCGGGTACAGATGCGAGTCTTCGCCGATGTGCGCGGCGCGCCCGATCGTCACATTGGCATCGATCCGCACGCGCGCGCCGATAACGGCGCCCGCTTCGATCACGACATGTGGCCCGATCACGGCGTCGGGCGCCACCTGCGCGCTCGGATCGATGACGGCGCTCGGATGCACGCCAGGAGCGGTTTTCGGTGCCGCCAAGTCGATGAACAACTGGGCCACCCGCGCAAAATAAGCGTACGGGTTCGGCGTGACGATGAAATTACGCCCCTCCCGCGAAGCAAGCTGGCCGAGATCGCTCGGGGCGATCAGCACGGCACCTGCCCGCGTCGTCTCGACTTGCGACACGTATTTCGGGTTGGCAAGAAACGCCAGTTGATGCGGTTGCGCCTGATCGAGCGGTGCCAAGCCCGCGACCTGCAAGGCCGCGTCGCCAACGATTTCGCCGCCGAAGCGTTGCGCGATTTGCTCGAGCGTCAGTGACATTCGCCTACCACTCCGTCGTTCAGTTCGTCGAGCTCGAGGCGGCCAGCGCCTTCAGCACCTGATCGGTAATGTCGATGCGCGGGCTCACATAGACGGCTTCTTGCACGATCAAATCGTAGTGCTGCTGCTCGGCGATCTGTTTGATCACCTTGTTCGCGCGATCGAGCACGGCAGCCAGTTCCTCGTTGCGGCGCTGGTTCAAGTCCTCGCGGAACTCGCGCTGCTTGCGCTGGAACTCGGTGTCGAGATTCGACAACTGGCTCTGCTTGGCCGCACGGTCCGTCGACGACATCGACGCACCATTCCTGTCGAGCTGATCGGAAAACGACTTCAGGCGGCTCGCCATGTCTTGCAGATCTTTGTCGCGCTTGGCGAACTCCGCCTCGAGCTTGACCTGGGCAGCCTTGGCGGCGGACGACTCTCGCAAGATGCGATCGGAATTGACCGCCGCGATGCGAGCCTCTTGGGCCTGCGCGATGCCCGTCGCGCAAGCGAGCGCTCCCGCCAGCGCCACCACTCCCATCACGCGTCTGATAAACGTACCGGTTTGCAAAATCTTCCTCTCGATGCTGGACAGGGTACGGCGTGCCGTTAGAACGCGGTCCCGATCTGGAATTGGAACTTCTGGTATTGGTCGCCGTTGTGTTTCTGCAGCGGGAAGCCCAAGCTCAGCTTGAGCGGGCCGATCGGCGAAATCCACGCGAGGCCCAAACCATAGCCGTAGCGCAAGCCGTTGGCGCCCGTGGTGGTCGCGCTAGATGAACCCGTGCCCCAGACGTTGCCGCCGTCGAAGAACGTGAACACACGCAGCGTCCGATCGTAGCCCGTACCCGGCAGCGGGAACGTCAACTCGATATTGCCGACGATCATCTTCGAACCGCCGATCGGATCGTTCGTTTGCAGGTCGCGCGGACCGAGCGAACTCGGCTCATACCCCCGCACCGACCCGATACCGCCGGCGAAGTAGTTCTTGAAGATCGGGAACGGCTTGCCGCCCATACCTTTGCCATAGCCGCCTTGGAAGTTCAATCCAAGCACGAAGCCACGCGCGAACGAGTAGTAGTACTGCGCCTGCAGGTCGGCCTTGTAGTACTGCGTCGCGCCGATCGGCGTACCGTATTCGGCATTCGCCTGCGTGAAGTAGCCGCGGCTCGGCACGAGCGCGCTGTCGCGCGCGTCGCGCGACCAGCCGACCGTCAACGGAATGTTGTTCGACACGCGACCGAAATTGGTCACATAGTCCTTATAGACCTGCGGCGTCGTGTTATCGATGTCCAGCCGGTTTTGTTCGAGGCCCGCGCCGAAGTACACCGTATCGACTTCGGAGAACGGAATCCCGAACTTCAAGTCGCCGCCCGCCGTGATGATCCGGAAGCTCGAACTCGTCGAGTAATAGAGCGGCTGTGTCGTGCGGTAATAGACGTCCGTGATCCGCTTGATGCCGTCGACGGTAAAGTACGGATCGACTTGCGTGACTGTCAGCGTCCGATACGAGCGCGCGGTGTTGACGTTCACGGACAGGCTCGTGCCCGAACCGAACACGTTGTCCTGAGAAATACCGGCCGACAGCACGACCTTGTCCGTCGACGAAAAACCCGCGCCGAGCGTGATTGCGCCGGTCGGTTTTTCCTTGACCCTGACGTCGACGTCGACTTGGTCCGCCGTGCCCTGCACGGGCGTCGTCGTCACATCGACATCGGTGAAGTAGCCCAGCCGGTTGACCCGGTCTTTCGAGAGCGCGAGGCGGCTCGAATCGAACCATGAACTCTCGAGCTGGCGCATTTCGCGGCGAATCACTTCGTCGCGCGTGCGCGTATTGCCGGTGACGTTGATGTGACGGACATACACGCGGCGGCTCGGATCGATTTGCAGCGTGAGCGCCACCTTGTGGTGCACTTGATCGATCTCAGGCTGCGCGTTGACCGTCGCGAACGCGTACCCGTACTCGCCGAGCTTGTCGACGATCGCCTTCGTCGTCGCTTGCAGCTTCTCGGCCGAGAAACGCTGCCCCGCCTTGACCGTGACGAGCTTTTGCAGCTCGGGACCTCGATCGAGCAAATTGCCCGCGAGATTGACGCTCGACACCGTGTACGGCTCGCCCTCGTGCACCGTCAGCGTCAGGTACATATCCTTCTTGTCGGGCGAGATCGAAACCTGGGTCGACGCGATGTTGAATTCGAGATACCCGTGGTTCAGATAGTAGGACCGGACGTTTTCGAGGTCGGTCGTGAGCTTGTCCTTCGAGTACAGATCGTTCTTCGTGTACCAAGAGAACCAATTCGGCGTGGACAGCTGCATCTCATCGCGCAGCGTACCCGTGCTGAAGGCCTTGTTGCCGATGAAGTTGACCTGACGAATCTTCGCGCTCGGGCCTTCGTTCACCGCGAACAAAATCGCCACGCGGCTGTTGTCGAGCGGCGTGACCGTCGTCGTGACTTCGGCGGCGTAAAAGCCGCGCGTCAGATATTGGTGCTTGAGCTCTTGCTCCGAGCGATCGACGAGCGCTTTGTCGTAGTACCGGCCGGGCGACAAGCCGACGCCCTTGAGCGCTTTGGTCAGCGCATCCTTATCGAATTCGTGCAGCCCCGAGAAATCGATCGTCCCGATCGCGGGCCGCTCGACCACGTTGACGATGACGACGCCACCTTCGGTGCCGATACGCACGTCGCTGAAGAAGCCCGTCGCGTACAGCGCGCGGATCGCTTCCGACGCTTTGTCGTCCGTGAACGTATCGCCTCGCTTGATCGGCAGGTAGGAAAACACCGTGCCGGGCTCGACCCGTTGCAAGCCTTCGATCCGGATGTCTTGGACCACGAAAGGCGCCGTCGCCGCGTGAGCGACGAGCCCATGAGCGGCGAGCGCCGCGACCGCAACCGTCTTAGGAACAAAGCGATGAGGTTTGAACAACGTGCATCCCCAGAGTTTTTAGCTGCATCTGTCCGTCGCGGCCGCGCTCGCGTACCGCCGGACATTTAGAAATGGATTAAACGAGCCAGATCGTTGAAGAGCGCGATCGCCGACAAAATGACGATGCAC
>CAYRLJ010000055.1:23646-28703 GCA_964425025.1 uncultured Burkholderia sp.
TTGCAAAACGAGCTGCCAGCGTTCGGACACGGCTTTGCCGGTTGCGGCTTCAACCAAATAATATAACAGATGACCCCCATCCAATACGGGAATCGGCAATAAGTTCAGCACGCCGAGGCTGATGCTGACGAGCGAGAGGAAGGAAAGAAACGGCGCCCAGCCGAGCTGCGCGCTCTTACCCGCGTAATCGGCGATCGTCACCGGACCCGACAAGTTCTTCAGCGATGCCTGCCCCGTCAGCATGCGCCCGAACATCCGCACCGAATACACGGCGATGTCCCAAGTGCGCTGTGCGCTGCGGGCAATGCTTTCGGTCAGGCCATAGCGCACGCGTACGGATTGCACGTGGGTTTCGAGCGCGGCGCCGATGCGCCCGGCGCTCGCGCCGGTCTGCGGGTCCGCCTGCGGGTCGGGCACGACCGTCAACGACAACGGCTGGCCAGGCGTCCCGCGCTCGATACCGAGTGCGATCGGGCGCCCCGCCCGCGCTTTGACATAGGCGATGAACGCCTGCGCGCCGTCGATTGGCGAGCCGCCCGCCGTGCGCAGCGTGTCGCCGGGTTGAAGACCGGCACGCTGGGCGGCGCTGCCCGCCTCCACCGCGGCGACCGTCAGCGTGCCGCCCTGGTCGAACCCGAGCTTGGTCAGGAAATCGTCGTCTAGGTCGCCCTGCGGCACGTTGCGCAAGTCGACTTGGAAATCGTATGTCCCGCGCCCGTCATGCGCTTGCAGCACGATGCGCCGATGATCGAACGCCGCGTCGAGCAGTTTCCAGCGCAGATCCGACCACGAGCGCACCGTCTCGATGTCCGCGCCGCGCTCGTCGCCAATGGCCACGACCGTTTCGCCGCCCTCGAATCCCGCGCGCGCTGCGACCGTGCCGGCCGGCGGCGTCGCGACGATGGCGACCGGCTCGGTCACGCCCGTGACGAAGACAACCGAAAACAGCACCACCGCGAGCAGGAAATTGGCGAGCGGCCCGGCCAGGACGATGGCAATGCGTTTGACCACGTGTTGGCGGTTGAACGCATGCGGCAGATCCGATTGCTCGATCCCGGGCCCCGGGTCTCGCTCGTCGAGCATTTTGACGTAGCCGCCGAGCGGCACGGCCGAGATCGTCCATTCCGTCCCGGTCTTGCGACCCACCCAGCTCACGAGCGGCCGTCCGAACCCGATCGAAAACCGCAGCACCTTCACGCCGCAAAGCCGCGCGACGCTGTAATGGCCGTACTCGTGCACCACCACGAGCACGCCAATCGCAACGGCGAACGCGGCGACTTCGATCAGCAGGTTCATCGGCGGCTCACTGAACGGCGCGATCGACGGAGGCCATCCGGTTGGCCGGTTGCGCGAGCGATGCTCGCCCGGCAATGAACTCGCGCGCCACCCGACGCGCGTCGGCGTCGGCGCTGAGCACGTCGTCCAGGCCGCTCGGCGTCCGGTTGGTCAGGCCGTCGAGCACGGCGTCGACCGTGCGCGCGATGTCCATGAAGCCAATCCGGCGCTCGAGGAACGCATCGACGGCAATTTCGTTCGCCGCATTGAGTGCCGCGCTGGCGATACCGCCCGCCGCCATTGCTTGCATCGCCAGCGCGAGGCAAGGAAAACGCTCGTAATCGGGCTTTTCGAATTGCAGCGTGGCGATCTGCGCGAGATCGAGTTGCGCCACGCCGGAATCGACGCGCTCCGGGAACGCGAGCGCATGGGCGATCGGCGTACGCATGTCTGGATTGCCCAACTGCGCGAGGACCGAGCCGTCGGCATACGAAACAAGCGAATGGATCACGCTTTGCGGGTGAATCAGCACGTCGATCCGATCGCCGCCTAAGCCGAACAGCCAATGCGCTTCGATGACCTCGAGGCCCTTGTTCATCATCGTCGCCGAATCGACCGAAATCTTGCGACCCATGACCCAGTTCGGATGTTTGCAGGCCTCGTCCGGCGTCACATCGACGAGCGTGGCTGGCTCGCGCGTGCGGAACGGCCCGCCCGACGCGGTCAAGATGATTTTCGTGACGCCGCCGTGCTCCGCCACGTCGCG
Organism: uncultured Burkholderia sp.; assembly: GCA_964425025.1. Taxonomy (GTDB): domain Bacteria; phylum Pseudomonadota; class Gammaproteobacteria; order Burkholderiales; family Burkholderiaceae; genus Trinickia. The sequence goes on from CAYRLJ010000055.1 coordinate 25,688, forward strand.
CGGCAAACACTGGAAAATCGCGTTGTGCTCGCTATCGACGGGAAGCAGTGTGGCGCCATGGTCGCGCACGGCATCCATGAAGATCGCGCCCGACATGACAAGCGCCTCTTTATTCGCCAGCAAAATGCGTTTGCCGGCACGCGCGGCGGCGAGCGTCGGCGCGAGGCCGGCGGCACCGACGATCGCGGCGACCACGGTGTCGCATTGCGCGCTTTGCGCCGCTTGCACGAGCGCATCCTGGCCGCAGCCCACCTGGGTCGTGCAACCGGCCGCCTTCAGTTGCGCCTCGACCCGCGCCGCCGTCTCGGCATCGCCGACGACAGCAACCTCGGGCTTGAAACGTAAGCATTGAGCGACGAGCTTGTCGCCGTTGCGGTGCGCGGTGAGCGCATAGACGGAGAAGCGCTCCGGATGACGGGCGACGACGTCGAGCGTGCTGTCGCCGATCGAGCCCGTGGAACCGAGCAATGTCAGACGTTTTTTCATATCTCTAATCCCTGGTGCCCTGGTCTAGCCCAAGAGCAACATAGCCAGCGGCAGCACCGGCAGCAGCGCGTCGACGCGATCGAGTACACCGCCGTGTCCCGGCAGCAGCGCACTGGAATCCTTCACACCCGCTTGACGCTTGAGCATCGATTCGAACAGGTCGCCGACGATGCTGAACGCAACCAGCACCGTCAGCACGAGCAGCACGCGCACCGGGCCCGCACGCGCAGCCAGGGCCGACACGAGCGTCGGCTCGAACGCATGCGAAACCATCACGACGATCGCCACCACCGTGACGGCCAGCCACCCGCCGATCGCGCCCTCCCACGTCTTGCCGGGGCTGATCGCCGGCGCGAGCTTATGCTTGCCGAACGCCTTGCCGGCAAAGTATGCGCCGATATCGGCCAGCCAGACGACGAGCAGTACCGACAACACGAACGATACGCCCACGATGCGCGCGGCGACGAGCGCATGCCAACAGGCCACCAGAACGACAAGGCCCGCGATGACGAGAAACAGCCGCCAAGGCCCGTGAGCAAGCGTGGGCTTGCGCACCAGTACGAAGGGCCCGGCGAGAATCCAGAAAACGGCAGCGGCCTCGAACAGCGGCCGCGCCGCGTGGGCTCCGTACCCGAGGCGCGTGCTGGCAGCGAGCGCGAGCGCCGCAACGAGCGCGTAGACCACCGGCGCACTTCCCCGCAGCTCCAAGAGGCGCGCCCATTCCCAGGCGCCAAACACGACCGCGAGCGCGAGCAGCGCGCCGAAAGCCGCCACCGGTGCGAACAGGGTGACCGGCAGCAGCACCGCCAGCAACACGACGGCGGTGACGACGCGGGTTTTCAGCATGGAAGGGAATCGGCGTTTTGCGACGGTTCGTCTTGTGATTGCGGCTCGAGTTGAGCGCTGGTGCGGCCGAACCGGCGCTCCCGGCGCGCGTATGAGGCGATCGCATCGGACAGCGTTTTGGCGTCGAAATCGGGCCAGTACGCGTCGGTGAAGTAAAGCTCCGTGTAGGCCAGTTGCCAGAGCAGGAAATTGCTGATGCGCGTTTCGCCGCCCGTGCGGATGAACAAGTCGGGCTCGGGTGCGTACGCGAGTGCGAGATGATCGGCGAACGCCGCTTCGTCGATGCGTACCGTTCGCCCCTCGCTCACCGACTGCTCGGCCAGCTTTCTGGCCGCTTGCAGAATGTCCCACCGGCCGCCGTAATTCGCGGCGATCGTCAACGTCAGCCGCGTGTTGCGAGCCGTTTTCGTCTCCGCGCGGCGGATCAAGTCCTGGATGCGCGCATCGAATAGGGACAAATCGCCAACGACGCGCAGCCGGATGCCGTTCGCGTGCAGTTTGCCGATTTCGCGTTCGAGCGCGGTCACGAACAGCCGCATCAGGAACGACACTTCGTCCACGGGACGGCGCCAGTTTTCCGAACTAAACGCGAACAGCGTCAGATATTCGACCCCGGCGCGGGCGCACGCCTCGACGGCCGTACGCACGGCATCGACGCCGCGCGTGTGACCGGCCACGCGCGGCAAGCGCCGCTGCGTCGCCCAACGGCCGTTGCCGTCCATGATGATCGCGATGTGCCGCGGCACAGCCGCAACATCGGGCACGCGAACGGTAGAGCTGGTATAGGTCATGGCCGCCGGGACTCAGACTGCAAAAAAATGAAGGACACGTGAGGGCGGAAAGCCTCAGACAGTCATGATCTCGGCTTCTTTCGAATGAACGAGCTTGTCGATCTCGGCGACGTATTTGTCCGTGAGCTTTTGCACTTCATCGCCCGAGCGGCGCTCGTCGTCTTCCGAAATTTCTTTGTCTTTGACGAGCTTTTTCAATTGTTCGTTCGCATCGCGACGCAAATTGCGCACGGCGACCTTCGCCGTCTCGCCCTCGCTCTTCACGACCTTCGTCAATTCGCGACGGCGTTCTTCCGTCAACGCCGGCATCGGCACGCGGATCAAATCGCCTTGCGTGGCGGGGTTCAAACCGAGATCGGACTCGCGAATCGCCTTCTCGACGACGGCGACCATCTTCTTTTCCCAAGGCTGAACGCCGATCGTGCGCGCATCGATGAGCGTCAAATTGGCCACCTGCGAGATGGGCACGTTCGAGCCGTAGTAGTCGACCTGAATGTGGTCGAGCAAACCCGTATGCGCGCGGCCCGTACGGATTTTCGCCAAATCGTTCTTGAACGCTTCGATCGTACGCTGCATTTTTTGATCGGCGCCCTTCTTGACCTCTGCGAGACTCATTTAGACCTCCAAAACTTCATCACTATACGGATCCACCCCTGCGCGAACCGATGCTGCACCGGCGGACAGAAGTGCGCCCCGCTTATATTCCGGGAGTTTACACGTGGACGAGGGTACCCTCGTCCTCACCTAGGACGATCCGCTTGAGCGCGCCGGGCTTGACGATCGAGAACACGCGAATCGGCAGCTTCTGATCGCGGCAAAGCGCAAAAGCCGTCGCGTCCATGACTTGCAGGTTGCGCCCGATCGCCTCGTCGAAGCTGATCGTCGAATAGCGC
>CAYRLJ010000056.1:0-27997 GCA_964425025.1 uncultured Burkholderia sp.
TGGGGGGGTGGAGGTTGCTGAGATTCATGAGTTTTCCTTATGACGACCGCTCTCGTGCCGGGCCGTGGGGTGAGCAAGATTCGGCACGGCGTTCACACGAGTGTGAACGCGGCACGCACGAGTGCGTGCGCCACAGGCGCACCAATGCGATTTCATATCCTCACCATCTTTCCGGAGTTTTTCGACGGCCCGTTCCGTCACGGGGTGGTCGCCAAAGCGGCGGAGTCCGGCCTGATCTCGATACAAATCCACGACCTCCGCACCTGGACGCATGACCGTCATCGCACCGTGGACGATCGGCCGTTCGGCGGTGGCGAAGGTATGCTCCTCAAACCCGAACCGATCTTTGACGCCGTCGAGAGCATTTTGCCCGCGCGCACGGAATCGCAACGCGTCGTGCTGCTTTCGGCCCAAGGCAAGAGGTTCGATCAAGAAGCCGGGCGCCGCCTGGCAACGTATCAGGAGTTGCTCTTCATTTGCGGCCGCTACGAGGGTGTGGACGAGCGAGTGCGCCGGCACGAGCTTGCGATCGGGGAACTCCGAGACGAGTTCGTCCGTCTTCGCTTGGCTGCGGTTGTAGACCGCGACGGTATAGCCGCGGCTTTCGATGTTGAGCGCGAGGTTGCGGCCCATCACCGCGAGCCCGATGACGCCGATGGCTGGTTTGCCCATTTGTCGAATTCTCCTAGAGGCAGACGTACCGGCGAAAATGTGCCGCGCACGTCACGACGGAACGACCGTCAACGATAAGAAACCGAGGGCGCGACGCGCGCGGCCAACGCGGCCAGCGTCTCGCCGCACGGCGCTTGCACCTTCAATGAAAGCAGCGCATCGGCACGCGTCACCCCAATATTGATCGCGGCAATCGGCATGCCCGCCTTCGCCGCCCACATGCAAAAGCGATAGCCCGAAAACACCATCAACGACGAGCCGACGACGAGCATTGCGTCAGCCGCCTCGAGCGCTCGAGAAGCGGCCTCCACGCGTTCGCGCGGCACGTTTTCCCCGAAAAAGACGACGTCCGGCTTGAGCATGCCGCCGCAATGCGAGCAGGTTGGCACACGAAAGACATCGAGCGCGCCCCACTCCAGATGCGCGTCGCCGTCGGCCGAGGCCGCGGCGCTCGCATCCGCGAGCGCGGGATTATCGCGCAACAGCAGCGTTTGAATCGCGGCGCGCGCGTGACGCGCACCGCAATCCAGGCAGAGCACGTCGCCGATGCTGCCATGCAGTTCGACGACGTCGAAGCTGCCCGCGCGTTGATGAAGCCCGTCGACATTCTGCGTGATGAGACGGCCGACCCTGCCGGCGGCGCCGAGTTGCGCCAGCGCGCAATGGGCCGCATTCGGCTGCGCTTTCGCGAGCATCGGCCAGCCCACCATGCTGCGTGCCCAATACCGGCGCCGCGCGTGCTCCGAATCGCGAAAAGCCTGCCACTGTATCGGTTGCGCGCGCATCCAATCGCCGTTCAGATCGCGGTAGCCCGGGATGCCCGACGCGACACTGACGCCTGCCCCCGTCAACACGAATATCCGCTTGTGCGTTGCGACGAACTCGCAAAGCGTATCGAACGCCGCAGCGCGGCTCGTCTGCTCAGGAGACGAAAGCTCGGGCAGTCGAATCGAAGCGGACGATTCGGTCATGATGAGCGGCGGCTCCGCGCGAATGGGGACGACGCGCATTTTACGCCGATCGACGTCAATGCGTCGGGGCAAGGCGCCGCTCGCTTGCATACACCGGCCTCATGGCACCGGCATCGCGGCTTTACAGCAGCGGGCAAGCCGTGACGCTATTGCCCAGTTCCGCGCAGTGCCGCTCGTATTCGCGCAGATAAGTGCGTTCGTTTTCGTCGAGCATATCGATGTCGATCAGATCCCAGTCGTACCCTACTGCAACGACATTTTCGAATTCGACTTTCCCGTGCTCGCTAGCGCTCGGATGAATAATGACGACGTTCTCGATTCGAACCCCGCCCTCGCCGGCCAGGTAGATCCCCGGTTCGACCGAGATCACCGCATTCTGCACCAACCCGTACTTGGAGCCCGGCGCGAAACGCACGCCGCCTTCGTGGACATGGATGCCGATGCCATGCCCCGTGCCGTGATTGAAGTCATAGCCACGCGCGCGGCAAACGTCGCGCACGCTTTCATCGACTTCCTCTCCGGTGAGATCCGCCGGGAAATGCGTGACGAGCCCCTTGATGCAGGCCTTGAGCGCGATCGTATAGATCTCGCGCTGCCAGGGCCGAGCTTGCGTTTGCGCGTCGGTCTTACGCAGCACGACGCGCGTGCAGTCCGTTGCGAATCCACCTTCGTAATAGGCGCCGCTATCGAGCAGGAATAGCTCGCCATCCTCGAGCACGATATCCGGGCTGGCCGACGTATAGTGGGCCAATGCGCTGTTGGGACCATGCGCGGCGATCGTCGTGAACGAGAGCCCCACGGCGCCGCGCGCGGCGTACGCATCGTTGATCTTGCGAGCGGCGTCGTACTCGGAATGCCGCTGCCCCGGCTCGCCGTACTTCGCCCAGCGCATCGTTTGAGCGATGGCGGCACTGCTGCGCGAAAAGGCATCGCGAAAGTGGGCGAGCACTTGAGGCGTTTTCGACGCGCGCATCGATTCGACGGGACTAAAGCTCGAATGGCGCGCGTGCGGCCACACGCGGCCCACCGCATCGGGCATGGCGCAATTGACCGATTCGGCGCCGTAACAAACATGATCGACGTCGAACAGCGCGAGAAATCGGCCGAGCGCGGCCAGGTCATGGCGAAACACTTGCAGCTTCGGATAGGCATCGAGCTGCACCGGGCACCGCTCGCAGCCCTCGGGCAAATACAGTGCGACTTGATCGCCGACGACGAATAAATATCCCAAGTGCGACGACGCGTTCGGCACGTGATATCCGCGGCTGTTGAGCAGATAGCCGATGTCGTCAGCCGCGCATGTCAGCCAGCAAACGCGCGCGCCGGCGTTGCCCAGATGCCCGCGCAGCCGATCGTTCAACGCGGCGATGTTGCTCGCGACGGCTGCGCCCGTCATCGACTCGGGCAGCTCGAAAATCGGCCGATCGATTTTCCAGCCCGGCAAATCGATCGCGCGATCGACCTCACGCGCCGTGAACGACATCCATCGCAGCGCGCCATGCCGCGTGTCGTCAAACAGGTGATCGCGCTGGGCGACGCTGATGCGCAGCGCGTCGTAACCGACCGAGCGCAGCACATCGGCATGCGCCGCAAGCCACATCGCGAGCGCGGACCAGATCGACAATCCGAGCTCGAGCTTTTCCAGATGCACGAGCGCCTTGTCGCATTGCGCTTCGGCTTGCAGGTGATAGCGGCCATCGACGAACAGCACGAAGCGCGGCACGCCGATGCGCGTTGCCGCCGCTTCGCTCAGGAAAATGCCCGATCCGGCTGATCCATCGAAGCCCGATAGCGCGAAACGTTGACTGTTTTGGCGTGGGACATATTCGGTGAGGAACTCGTCTTGCGACGTGACGACGAGCGCATCGAGTTGCCGACGCCCCAGAAATGCGCCAAGACGCGCCTGCAAATCCGCCACCGATGGTTCATAGGGCGGAAGATCGGAAAAGTTGTGTTTTAGTCGATCGATCATCGGATCTGCTCGGTCGGTCCATGCCTACAGCGTTAGCGGCTGCCCCCATCGAGAAAACTACCGTCGAGCAAAATTTACGTCAAGCTAAAATTTTGGTGCCACTAAAAAACGTGCGTTTGCCACCTGCTTGCCACACCGGTTGGGGTGCCGGAACAGCGCGGTACAATGCGCCACAGTTGCTGCCGGGCATCCGCCGACGTGCCGATCCACGCCGGTGCGCGGCCGGCCTGTCGTACCGCGCACAATGACGGATCGACGGCTTACGGCGATCGCCTACGAGGATTCATGGATTCGGATATCAATCACATCGGCCAACGCATTCGGCGGCTGCGCCGGGAATCGAAGATGACGCTGCTCGAGGTGGCAACGGCATCGAGCTTGTCGGTGGGATTCTTGTCGCAAGTCGAGCGCAATCTGACTGGCATCTCGATCTCGTCGCTCGTCAATGTCGCCAAAGCGTTGAACGTGGCGCTGGGCGCACTGCTCGAGCATCCGCGTCAAGCGCAGCCCGATTCGCATGAAGGGCGGCGCGAATCGTACCAAGTCGGCCCGATGCGGCAAAAGTACGAGCGGCTTTCCACCACTTTCGACGGCAGCATGCTCAACGCCGTCAAGGTACAGATGATGGAGGGCTACAGTTCCGAATGGGTCGCGCACGGCGGCGACGAATTCGTCTACGTCCTCTCGGGCACGGTGCGCTATACGGTACGCAAGAAGGATTACGAGTTGACGGCGGGCGATTCGCTGCATTTCGATGCGCAGCATCGTCACCGGGTGCTGAACGTCGGGCCGGGCCCGGCAGAAGTCATCGCTGTGGGCACGTTGCCGCTATTCGACGACGGCCACGCGGAATTTATGCCGCTCTCGCGCGAGCCGAAGGGGCGTGGTAGCGCGGCAGCGAAGAAAACCACTGCCGTGCCAACAGCGGCGCCGACCAAGCCGCGCACGGCCCGCAAGCCAAGTCAGGCGAGCACCGCCGCACCGAAGAAGAAGACGGTCGGATCGAGCGGCAATAAGCGATCGCGTTAATGGGCTGATGGGGATGGGCACAACAGGTCAGCCCGCGTGCCTGGTGCCGGCGAGATCCGCACCCACTCAATCCGATGACGAAACCATCGCACGCCGCGCACCGCCGCGCCAAAAATGCTGGACGACGACAACCGCCACCATCGCCGCGAGAATCGACAGCGAGGCCGAGATTCGGTTCAGGTTCATGCCACCTTGCGCAATCGATTTGGTCAACGTATCGCCAAGCGTGGCACCGAGCGGACGCGTCAACACGTACGCTGCCCAAAACAGCATGCCGATCGGCACTCGCCGCGATAAGCGCCATACGAGCGCGACGACGATCAGCAACCCGGCGAAGAGCAACGCGCCATGTTCGAAGCCAAGACCCAAATCGTCCGCCGCGAAATCGCCGAGCGCGGTGCCGAGCGTATTCGATACGAGAATCGTGACCCAATAGAACACCTCGTCGCGCGGCTTCACGATGTGGTCGTATTCGATCTTGCCCGCTGCTGCGCGCCAGAGCGCCAGCACGATCAATACGCCGAGCAGCAACAACGCCGACGACAAGATATAGCCGAGACCGGCGGTACGATCGAGAAAATCCGATGTCGTCGTGCCGACGGTCGTCGTGGCGACGACCACGGCCCAATACGCGGCCGGATGATAGCTGCGCGAGCGAACCTGGATCGCCAGCGTCACGATAAAGAATACGAGAAAGATCGCCGTCGAAACGGCATAGCCGAGCTTCAATGTCATTGAAAGCGCATCGCCGCCTGTTTCGCCCACCGTCGTCGCCAAAATCTTGACGAGCCAAAACATGGCCGTGGCCTGGGGCACTTTGCTGAGCCATGTATCGCTGTCATTCTGTACGGCCATCGAGGTGCGTACTGTCATGCTTCGTTCTCCTGCAAAAATTCGGGGGTGATCCTGCGAATGGGTCGCATTATCGCAGGGCCTTCCTTAAGGCTCGCTTATCATGCTGCGTGGCTCGCGAAGGGTTATTGCGTGTCACCGATACCGCGTACCCTATCGCGCGCAAAACAAGTGCCACGCAACCGCGCTCCCGGCAATCAGCACATGCGTGTACTGGTGCGCCAATCCGCGCGAGCGCACGAATCGATGGAGACGAAGCCGATGCGAAACGACACACCGAAGACGCCGCACCATCCCGAAGCGCAATCGAACGAGGCGGATCAGCCCAGCAACCCGGAACGCCGCCGCCTGCTAGGTGGCCTCGCGGCTGTGGGCATGGGACTTGCCCTGCCCGCATGCAGCACCACAACCCGCCATGCGGCACTGCGCGACAGTGCCCTCGCGCGAACGGCAGCCGACGAACAACTCGACGCGGCGTTGCGCGCGCGAGTGCGGCACATCGTAGTCATCTACGCGGAAAATCGCAGCTTCGCGAATCTCTATGGTCATTTCCCCGGCGTGCGCCAGCCGATGGATATCGCCGCCGCGCAAGCGCCGTTGCAGTTGGATCGCGACGGCAAAACCCCGTTGCCCTACCTGCCGCCCATCTGGGGCGGCCTGGTGCCGCAAGCGCAGCAAGTCGGCATGACGCGCTACATGATCGGCCAAGAAGCTATCTCTCGCTTACCGAACCGCCCGTTCGTCGTGGCAGACGCTCACGGGCAACCATTGCCCAATGCCGTGATCACGCGCGACTTGACCCACCGCTTTTATCAAAACCAAATGCAAATCAACGGCGGGCGCAACGATCAATTCGTCGCATGGGGGGATTCGGGCGCGCTCGTGATGGGGCATTACCGTAATTCGGCGCAGACGCTCCGGCTTTGGAATATCGCGCAGCAATACACGCTGTGCGACAACTTTTTCATGGCCGCATTCGGCGGTTCTTGGCTCAATCACATCTTCTTGATTTCAGCGCAGGCGCCGTTCTATCCGAACATCGCAACGAGCCCAGCGAGTCATTTGACAGCGGTGCTCGAAGGCGACGATCCACTCGGCACGCGGCTCAAGCTCGCCCCTGACAACAAGCCGTCCGCGCTAGGCGGCGCGCCGAAGTTCGTGCGCGACGGCGGCTATACGCCGGATGGATTTGCCGTCAACACCATGGCGCCGACCTATCAGCCGAGCTTCGTGGCCCCGGCGCCGGGCGGCGATGCAGCCTTGGCCGATCCGACCAATGCACGCGTCTTGCCGCCGCAAGCCTACGCCACGATCGGCGATCGCCTTTCGGAGAAAGGCATCGACTGGGTCTGGTACAGCGGCGCTTGGCAATATGCGCTCGACCACGGCGTGGGCGACGCATCGCCGAACTTCCAATATCATCACCAGCCGTTCAACTATTTCATGCGGTATGCACCCGGCACCCCGGCGCGCGAGCGGCACTTGCGCGATGCGGGAATCGGCAACGACGCGTCGACGAACCGCTTCATTGCCGACATCGATGCCGGCCGCCTGCCCGCCGTCACGTTCTATAAGCCGCAGGGCGATTTCAACATGCACGCGGGCTATGCCGACATCGAATCCGGCGACAAGCACATCACCAATGTCATCGATCATATTCGCAACGGGCCGCAATGGGCCGATACCGTCATTGTCATGACTCACGATGAAAACGGCGGCTGGTGGGACCCCGTCGCGCCGCCGGCAGGCGACCGCTGGGGTCCCGGCTCGCGCATTCCGGCACTTGTGATCGCACCGTTCGCGAAGAAGGGGTTTGTCGACCATACCTTCTACGACACGAACTCGATCCTGCGCTTCATCGATCGCGTTCACGATTTGAAGCCGCTCGATGGCGTAGCGGCCCGCAACCACGCGATCGCCGCACGCGGTCAAACGCCGCCCGGCGATCTGACGGGCGCGCTCGATTTGGGTTGAACGCGGGCGGGGCCGCTAATCGCCCATCCCAATCGCCGCTCTTGCCGCGGCCGTTGTCTCGGCCTGCCGCCGTGTCATAATTTCGGCCGACCCTTCGCTCTTCCTTTTTCCCGCCCTTGAAAGACATCAGCGCCACCCTCGAGCGTCTAGCCGATTTCGATGAAATCGTCGACGTGCGCACGCCGCTCGAATTCGCCGAAGACCGCATTCCCGGCGCGATCAACGCACCCGTGCTCGATAACGAGGAGCGCGTCGTGGTCGGCACGCTCTATGTGCAAAGCTCCGCGTTCGAAGCGACACGCATCGGCGCAGCGATGGCGGCCCGCAACATCGCACGCCACTTGGAGACGACATTCGCCGATCGCCCGCGCGGCTGGCGGCCGCTCATCTATTGCTGGCGCGGCGGCAAACGTTCCGAATCGATGGCCGTCTGGCTCAACCTGATGGGGTGGCAAGCGCGCAAGCTCGACGGCGGCTACAAGACTTACCGGCGCTCGGTGCTCGATGCGCTTGCGGCATTGCCGCCGCGGCTCGAATACATCGTGCTGAACGGACCAACAGGCAGCGGCAAGACGCGGCTATTGGGTGCGCTCGCGAATGCCGGCGCCCAAGTACTCGATCTGGAACGGCTGGCTGCGCATCGCGGCTCTTTGCTCGGTGCCGTGAAAGGGGAGCCGCAGCCCTCGCAAAAGGCATTCGAGACAGCGCTCGTCCAAGCGCTGCAAGGTTTCAAATCTGACGAACCCGTATTCATCGAGGCGGAAAGCCGCGCCATCGGCCGCGTCGCGCTGCCCGATGCCTTGCTCGGCGCGATGCATCGGTCGCGCTGTGTCTTGCTCGAAGCCCCGCGCGACGAACGCATTGCGTTCTTGCTCGACGACTACGCGAACTTGTTCGACGCGCCGGATGCGTTCAAAGGACAGTTGAGAAAATTAGTGGGCCTACACAGCCACGAGCGCGTGGACCGTTGGTGTCGTCTCATCGACGAGAACGAGCGCGCCGAGCTTTTCGGCGAATTGATCGAGCTGCACTACGATCCCGCCTATGCCCGCAGCAGTAAAGGTCACTACGTCCAATTGCCGCACGCGACGCCGTTCGAGCTGCACCCCAATGGCGCGGATATCGACGCGCAAGCGCGCGCGTTGCTCGATCGATTGCAGATGTAAGCGCGTGAACGAAGGACGGAGCGGCGAACGCTGACGCATCGCCGCTCCATCCCGCTGTCCCGTCAGTGCGTGACGCCATTCACGCGGAACGTGCTCACGACATCGGCAAGCAATCGTGCCTGCTCCTGCATCGACTGCGCCGCCCCCGCCGCTTGCTCGACCATCGCCGCGTTTTGCTGCGTCGTCTGGTCCATCTGCGCGATGGCGATGTTCACTTGCTCGATGCCGCGGCTTTGCTCTTCCGACGCCGCCGAAATTTCGCTGATGATATCGGTCACGCGCTTAACGGAATGCACGAGCGAATCCATCTTGCCGCCGGCGCTTGCCACGAGCGTCTTGCCGTTCTCGACGCTGCCGACCGATTCCTCGATCAGCGCCTTGATCTCTTTTGCCGCGTCCGAGCTGCGGCGCGCCAGATTGCGCACTTCGCCGGCGACCACGGCGAAACCGCGCCCTTGCTCGCCCGCGCGCGCGGCCTCGACCGCCGCGTTCAGTGCAAGAATGTTCGTCTGGAACGCGATGCCTTCGATGACCGAAATGATGTCGACGACGCGTGCCGAACTTGCCGCGATGTTTTGCATCGTCGCCACGACTTGCTGTACCGCCTCGCCGCCTTCGCCGGCGATGCGCGACGTATCGGCCGCCATTTGATTGGCCTGGCGAGCATTGTCGGCATTTTGTTTCACCGTGGCCGTCAACTGCTCCATGCTCGCGGCCGTTTCGCCGAGCGAGGACGCTTGGCTTTCGGTACGCGACGACAAATCGAGGTTGCCGGCCGCGATTTGGCGGGCCGCATCGTTGATCGTATCGGTGCCGCCGCGAATGCGGTGCATCGTCTCTGCGAGACGATGCTGCATCCGCTGCATCGCGAACACCATGCTGCCGCGGTCGCCTTCGCGCACGACGACATCGTGCGTCAGATCGCCGTCGGCAATCTGTTCGGCGACACCTGCCGCGTAGGCGGGCTCGCCGCCGAGACTGCGCTGCACATTGCGAATGATCACGACGAGCGCGATGGAGCTAAGACTGCCGATGCAAAGGACCGTCAGCAGATAACTGATCAGGCGCTCATGAAAGGCCGTGTCGATGTCGTCGATGTAGACGCCGGACGCGATGTACCAGTCCCACGGTTCGAAGCGCCTAACATAGGACACCTTCGGCACTTCGCTCGATTTGCCCGGAAGGCGCGCCATGTAATCGACGAAGCCCGAGCCGTTCGCCCGTCCCGTCTTCAGCAACTCGACGAACAAGTATTTGCCGTTGACATCCTTGTAGTTGCTCTGGTCCTTGTTTACGAGCGCCGGCAAGACCGGATGCATGATCACGACCGTGTTCGCATTCGTCACGAACAGGTAGCCGTTGCCGGGGTATCGCATTGCGGCGAGCGTCGTCATTGCACGCTGCTTGGCTTCGTCCACCGGCAATTCGTGGCGTGCGGCCATTTGCTCGTACTGCGCGACGACGCCGGCGCCCGCTTCGACGATGTTGCGGATCGCCGACTGGCGTCCGGCTAGCATCGTCTCGCGCGTTTGCACCGCAGCCCAGCCCCCGAAGAACAACAAGCCGAGCCACATGACGAGCAGGGCCAATCCTAATTTTTTACTTAACGTCAGACGATCCACACTTCCCTCGCAGGCAATGCCGATGGACATCGCTTACGCGATTGCGACCGGCGTTTCATCAACCATGGTTTGTCTGATTAACGGCGCACGGCGACAATTCTGGAGTGGGGTTAGTTCGGGGTCTCGATCGGCCCTGCGCTGACGCATCTGCCGCCGCTGAGGCGCCCCCGCGCGGCGGGCTGGCATATCTGCTTCGACGTGCTCGAACTTCAGAAAACTCCGCTTCCAGCCGTTATCCATGTTGTTGGCGTGCAACCGAACGCAGCCGATATCACCGACTCCGGGCTCGAGACCCGAGCGGCAATGCATGGACAAACACAGTGTTATGACGGCATGGAAAACCCTGGGATCGATAACGAAGACGAATACTGCGTGCCTGTGGGCGATTTGCATGTCGCGGTGATTGGGTACGACGCGTATGGCCGGCGGCGCTACATGAACCGCGCCGCGGCGGCCATGATGAGTGCTCCCGCGGAAGGACCGGGGGGCGTGCTCACGGAAGCCCAGTTGCTCTCGCCCTCCTCGCTCCGGCGATTTCTCGACGCGATCACGGAAGTGGCGACGACCGGCGTGATGCGCGAGCTCGAGGTGACGTTCGATGCGCTGCCGGAAGTGCGCCGCGAGCATTACCTCGTGCAGTTCGTGCCCGATCCGGGAAAGGATCGAGACCCGGGCGTGCTCGCGCTGTGCTTGAACATTACGCCGCGTAAGGAGGCCGAGGCCAAGTTGCGCGAGCGCGAATCGTTTCTCTCGCTGCTGCTCGATACCATACCGATCCCGGTCTTCTCCAAGGATCGGCAGGGACGCTATCTCCAGGTGAACAAAGCCTTTCAAGAGTTCCTGGGCATCTCCAAAGAACGATTCGTCGGCAAGACCGTGTTCGATGTCACCCCTTACGAATTGGCGAAAGTCTATTTAGTCAAGGATGAGGAGTTATTCGCGAGCGAGGGAATTCAGCGCTATGAGTTCAAGGCGCGCAATGGGCAACAAGAAGACCGCGAGGTGGAATACACGAAGGCGGTCTTCCACGATGCCGAGGGCCGCCAGGCCGGATTGATCGGCGCGATCTTGGACATCACGGAGCGCAAGCGGGCAGAAGCGGAGTCGCGCGCGCAGTACGAGAAAATACTGCAACTCAACAAGAGCCTCGAAGACAAAGCGCGCGAACTGTCCGAAGCGCGCGCGCACCTGATGAACGTGCTGCATACCATCCCCGATATGGTCTGGTTGAAGAGCACGAGCGGGGTGTTCATGCTGTGCAACCACGGCGTGGAGCGGTTCGTCGGCAAATCCAAAGCCGACATTCTCGGTAAGACCGATTACGATTTCTTCGATGCGGGATTGGCCGATTTTTTCCGCGAGCGCGAAAAAGCCGCGATCGACGCGATGCAGATTTGCGTCAACGATGAATGGGTCGTCAGTCCAGCCACCGGTGAACCCATCTTGCTCGAAACGCGCCGGCTTCCCGTCATCGATTCGCAAGGCGAGATAACGGGCGTGTTGGGCGTGGTGCGCGATATCACGGAACGTCGGCGCTTTGATGAGACGCTGGCCCGACGCGAGCGCGAGTTCCGCACTTTGGTCGAGCATTCGCCGGACACGGTGGCACGCTACGACAAAAATCTGCGGCGCCTTTACATCAATCCGACGTTCGCGGCGCTCGCCGCGGGCGGCCCGCAAGCCTTGATAGGCAAAACGCCATCGGAATCTCCTGGCGGCCCGAACGCGGCTCTTTATGAACGGGAGCTGGCACGTGTATTCGTCAACGCAACCGATCGCCAGTTCGAGCTGCGATGGCAGCCGGCCAAGGGCGATCAGATGTGCCATCTCATTCGTCTGACGCCGGAACTCGGCCCGGACGGCACGGTAGAAACCGTGTTGGCCGTGGGACGCGACATCACCGAGCTGCACGCGTCGCGCGAAAAAATTCATCGCATGGCCTATTTCGATGCGCTGACGGGGCTGCCGAATCGCACGTCGTTCAACGAAAAACTGCGACGGCTCACGGCTGTCGAGTCGAACGGACGCTTGACGGCCGTGATGATGATCGACATGGACCGCTTCAAGAGCGTCAACGATACGATGGGGCACGCGGTGGGCGATGACCTGTTGCGTGAAGCGGCAACGCGCCTGCTCTCGAGCGTGCGGCCCGGCGACACGGTCGCGCGCTTCGGCGGCGACGAGTTTGCCGTTCTACTGCACGACATTCGTAATCGGAGAACCGTCGAGCAAATCTCGGCGACGATCATCCAGCGGCTCGGCGAACGCTTTGTGCTCGAGGGAAAGGAAGTCTTCATCTCGTGCAGCCTCGGGATCGCGCTGCATCCGATCGACAGCGCCGATGCCGCGGACCTTTTGAAGTACGCGGATTCGGCTATGTATTTGGCGAAGCGCTCTGGCCGTCGAGGGTTCCGCTTTTACACGAACGACTTGACGATCGAAGCCGCGGCCAATCTTCTGCTCGAATCGCAGCTTCGGCGTGCGATCGACCGAGGCGAACTCGAACTTCACTATCAACCCCAAGTGGCGTTCCGCGATGCCGAAATGCTCGGTTCCGAAGCATTGTTGAGGTGGAATCGGTCCGGGTCCGGATTCATCCCTCCTGACCAATTCGTGCCGCTTGCCGAGGAAACGGGGCTCATTACCGACATCGGCCGATGGGTGCTGCGCGAAGCCTGCCGCGCCGCGGCCGAATGGAATACCCGCGGCCGTCCTGTTCATACCGTCGCCGTGAATTTGTCCGCGAGGCAGTTTCAAACGCGGGGCTGGGTGCCGATGGTCGAAAAGATCCTCGGCGAGACGGGATGTCGGCCGGAATGGCTCGAGTTCGAGATCACCGAGAGCTTGCTGCTCGATGAGAACGACTCGGTGGTCTATGCGCTCTCCGCGTTCAAGGACATGGGACTATCGATCGCGATCGACGATTTTGGCACGGGCTATTCCGCACTGAGCTATCTGACACGCTTCCCGATCGATACGCTGAAGATCGATCGCACCTTCGTGCAAAAAGTCACGACCGATCGCCGTCATGCGGAGCTCGTCAAGGCGATTCTGTCGATCTCGCGCTGCCTGGGACATCGGGTAGTGGCGGAAGGCGTCGAGACGATGGAGCAAGCCGCATTTCTCAACATGTATGGCTGCGAAATCGCGCAAGGTTTTTTGTACAGCAAGCCGCTGCCGAAAGGCGAGATTGCGCTGCTGCCGCGTTATTTGACGCCGCACAGTGAAACGGGCGCCACCGTCGATGTAGAAAGCGACTGGCGTTGACGCTCGGCTAACATACGGCCCGCAGCTCAAATCCCAATGAGCGGAGCCCGCATGATCGAACCGACCCACGTATTCATCGGGCGGGCGGTCAACGACACTGCTGCAACGTGCAACACCGGTGTATCGAAACGCAACACTCGAACAATGCCGACCACAAGGCGTGCGTCGAGTCGCTGCCATCCTGACCCAAGGGCCGGTCCCACTATATCGCCGCGCCGGCGCGCCGAAACCGGCTCCCTACTCGCCCGGCATACAGTTTGCTTCACCAGGTAACGCCCCGCCAAGCGCGCGGCGACCAGCCGACGTCAATCCATCAAGGAGATAACTATGCAGTGGACCACCCCCGCCTATACCGACCTGCGATTCGGATTCGAAATCACGATGTATATCGCCACGCGCTAATAGCGACGAAACCGACACCGCGCGGCTCTCGCATCGCAATCTTGCGCATGCGTGGCCGCGCGCCAATGAGCACGGCCCATGATCGTCAAAATCCTCGGTTCGGCAGCGGGCGGCGGCGTACCGCAGTGGAACTGTAACTGCGACAACTGCACGCAAGCGCGGCTCAATGGCGGCCATGTCGCCCCTCGAACGCAATCGTCCATCGCCATCAGCGAAAACGGCACCGACTGGGTGCTCGTCAACGCATCGCCCGATTTACTCACGCAACTGCGCGCCAATCCAACATTGCAGCCGGCCCGTACGAAGCGCGACAGCGGCATCGCCGCCGTGCTCGTGACGGACGCGCAGATCGACCACGTCACCGGGCTCTTGATGTTGCGAGAGCGCACGACGCCGCTGCCGCTTTATGCCACCTCGCCCGTGTTCGAGGATTTGTCGAGCGGACTCCCGCTTGTTCCCGTGTTATCGCATTACTGCGGCGTTGCGCGGCATGAGATCGCATTATCCGAACCGTTCATGATCGAGCCGCTCGCCGGCATTCGATTCACTGCCATCCCCGTCGAAAGCAAAGCGCCGCCTTACTCGCCGCACCGCGACGCCGCCGTGCCCGGCGACAACATCGCACTGATCATCGAGGACACGGCGACCGGCGCTCGTACGTTCTACGCTCCAGGGCTCGCGCACATCAGCGACGACGTTCGCGCAGCGATGCGCTCGGCGCAACTCGTGCTCGTCGACGGTACGTTTTGGACCGATACGGAGATGATCGAGCTCGGCCTGTCGCACAAGCGCGGGAGCGAAATCGGCCACCTCTCTCAATGTGCCGAAGAAGGCGAGCCAGGCATGATCGCGCACCTGAACGCGCTGCCTGCCGGGACGCGCAAGGTGCTCATCCACATCAATAATACGAATCCTATCCTCGATCGGCGCTCGGCCGAATACGCGGCGCTCCGCGCCCGCGGCATCGAGTTAGCCGAAGACGGTTTGCAACTAGAGGTATAGCTATGCTCGATACGCTTGATCCTATTGCCCCGCCGCACGCCGCGCCTTGGTCCGTCGAGCAATTCGAGGCGCGTCTGCGAGCGCTGGGCGACCGGTATCACATTCATCACCCGTTCAATCGTCGCTTGAACGCCGGCGAATGTTCGCGTGAGCAAGTTCGCGGCTGGGTGGCGAATCGCTTTTATTACCAGGTTTCTATTCCGATGAAGGATGCGGCCATCCTCTCGAACTGCCCCGACCGCGAGACGCGCCGCATCTGGATCCAGCGAATCGTCGATCACGACGGCAACGACGCGGAGGCGGGCGGCATCGAGGCGTGGGCGCGGCTCGGCGACGCCGTCGGCATCGATCGCGACGCGCTATGGTCGTTCGAGCACGTCGTGCCCGGCGTGCGATTCGCCGTCGACGCCTATGTCAACTTCGCGCGTCGCGCGCCCTGGCAAGAAGCGGTGTGTTCGTCGCTAACCGAAATGTTCGCGCCGCAGATTCATCGCGACCGTCTTGCGGGCTGGCCCTCGTTTTATCCGTGGATCGCCGCCGACGGCCTGCATTACTTTCGCAGCCGCATTTCGCTCGCGCAACGCGACGTCGAACATGGGCTATCGGTCACGCTTCAGTACTTTAGGACACCTGAGCAACAGCAACGCGCAATCGAGATTCTGCGATTCAAGCTCGATATTCTTTGGGCGATGCTCGATGCAATCGAACGCGCGTATCCGGCATGAACGTCGAGCCCACTACGATGCAAACAGACACCTATCCCCGCCTGCGCCCTATCTTTCGCCTTCAATGGGAACAAGCACAAGACGCGCACGTGCTGCTCTATCCGGAGGGCATGGTCAAGCTCAACGCGAGCGCGGGCCAGATCCTGCTTCGCTGCGACGGCACCCGCAGCCTCGACGAAATCATCGCCGAACTCGAAATACTGTTCGGCGCGTCGAATCTTGCCCCCGATGTGAATCGCTTCCTGGATCATGCGCGTGAGCGCGGATGGATCGACTGATATGCGCGAGCCTAACGTTCGTGTCGCACCGCCGCTGTGGCTATTGGCCGAACTCACCTACCGCTGCCCACTGCATTGCCCGTTCTGCTACAACCCGGTCGAACTCGACGAAGAACGCGCGGAGCTCGATACCGACGGCTGGCGTGACGTCATCACGCAAGCGCGTGTGATGGGCGCAGTGCAGCTCGGCTTCTCGGGCGGGGAGCCCCTTGTGCGCCGCGATCTCGAGGCGCTCGTCGCGCACGCGCACGGGCTCGGGTTCTACACGAACCTGCTCACGTCGGGCATCGGATTGGATGGCGAGCGCATCGCTGCGCTGAAGGCGGCCGGCCTCGATCACATCCAGCTTTCGTTCCAGGATTCGACGCGCGAACTCAATGATTTTCTCTCGAGCACGCGGACGTTCGAATTAAAGCGGCGTGCGGCGGCGCTCATCAAATCGCAGGGTTATCCGATGGTGCTCAACTGCGTGCTCCATCGATACAACCTGCCGCACGTCGCGCAAATCATCGAACTCGCGCTCGAGATCGGCGCCGAATATTTGGAGTTAGCGAACACGCAGTACTACGGCTGGGCATTGCTAAACCGGGCGCAATTGATGCCGACGATCGAGCAGTTGCGCGAAGCCGAGGCCGTTGTCGAGCGATACCGCGCGCAAGCGGGCGATCGTTGCCGCATCCTGTTCGTCGTGCCCGATTACTTCGAGTCGAGGCCGAAAGCCTGCATGAACGGTTGGGGCTCGGTCTTTCTCGGCATCGGGCCCGATGGCACGGCCCTGCCCTGTCACGCCGCGCGCTCGCTGCCGGGGCTCGCGCTGCCGCGCGTGCAAGACGCTTCACTTGAGCACATCTGGTACGAAAGCGCGGCTTTCAACGCCTTCCGCGGAGAACACTGGATGCACGAGCCGTGCGCAACTTGCGAGGAGCGAACGACCGATCACGGCGGCTGCCGGTGCCAAGCGTTCCTACTGACGGGCGACGCCGCCGCGGCCGATCCCGTTTGCTCGAAATCGGCCCATCACGGCGTGGTCGAACATGCCGTCCAATTCGCTCGTCGCCAAAGCGATGCGGAACGCTCACAACCGATGGTGTTTCGCCGCGCTCCGGGCATTGCCAAGCGATCGCCTTCGCCGCAAGCGATCGAGCCGGAAGGCGCCAAATAGCACGCTTGGGATCACGGGCCGGCACCAGGATGGCCTGCCCGAGGGTCGCCGGCCGCAGGATGGCCTGCCCCAGGATCGCCGGCCGCAGGATGGCCTGCCCCAGGAACTCCGGCAACGCTCGCATTGTCTGCATAAGACCACGGCACCGGCGCCCAACGGCGGCAGGTACCGCGACCGCCATCGTTCGCTTGCCAGGAGAATCCATGCAACGCCGTCGATTCATTGCAATGACCGGGACTGTGCTCGCATCGAGCGCTCTTTCGTTGACCGGATGCACGACCACGCCGCTCTCCACCTCGGGTGCGCCCGACGCGAACGCCGGGCGTCGGGCGACGATCGACGCCGACGTCGAGGCCACGCTCACTCGCCTTTACGCGACCGTGCAGGGCTCGCGCGAGCTCGTCGCGAGCGCACGCGGCGTACTCGTGTTTCCATCCGTCCTTTCGGCCGCCTTCTGGTTCGGTGGACAGTACGGTAAGGGTGCGCTTCGCGTCGGCGGGCAAACGAGCGGCTACTATAGCCTCACGGCGGGATCGTTCGGCCTGCAGATCGGCGCGCAATCGAAGGCGATCATCATGCTGTTCATGACGCAGGAGGCGCTCGATAAGTTCACGAGCAGCCAAGGCTGGGCGGCCGGCGTCGATGCCACGGTCGCCGTGGTCAACGTCGGGGCGAACGGCAATGTCGATACGTCGACGGCGACGAAGCCCATCGAAGCGTTCGTGCTCACGAATGCCGGCCTCATGGCGGGCGTGTCGCTCGAAGGCACGAAGATCTCACGGCTGATCATCTGACGAGAAGGACCCGCGGATGCACCGCGCCTCGCCGTCATTGTCGATGAACGCCGACGGATGGACCCATCCGTGAATCAGCGCGCCCGAGAAGCCACGCTTCGCCGATGCCTAACCGCTTGCGCCAGCGTATCGAGCACGGGCTCCGTCTGCGCCCAGCTCAAACACGCATCGGTAATCGACACGCCATACCGTAGGGGCACGCCGGGCTTCAAGTCCTGCCGGCCGGCTTCGAGGTGGCTCTCGACCATGACGCCCGCGATGCGCTGCTCGCCGCCCTCGAGTTGCGCGGCGATATCGTTAGCGACGTCGATCTGTCGCTCGTGCGCCTTTCCCGAGTTGGCGTGCGAGCAATCGATCATCACTTGTTCGCGAAGGCCTGCCGCTCGGAGCACGGAGCAGCATTGCTCGACGCTTTGCGCATCGTAGTTCGGCCCCTCCTTACCGCCGCGCAAGATCACATGCGCATCGTGATTGCCGCGCGTTTCGAAGATCGCTGCCATGCCCATCTTCGTCATGCCCATGAACGCGTGATTGGCGCGTGCGGCGACGATGGCGTCCGCCGCGATCTGCACGCGGCCGTCGGTACCGTTCTTGAAGCCGATAGGACAGCTCAATCCCGATGC
Source organism: uncultured Burkholderia sp. (assembly GCA_964425025.1). Classification (GTDB taxonomy): domain Bacteria; phylum Pseudomonadota; class Gammaproteobacteria; order Burkholderiales; family Burkholderiaceae; genus Trinickia. The sequence goes on from CAYRLJ010000056.1 coordinate 18,512, forward strand.
GAGCTGGCGGTGGCTCTGGCTCTCCGTCGTCCGCGCACCGATCGCCCCCCACGCGATGAGGTCGGCGATGTACTGCGGGCCGAGCAAATCGAGAAATTCCGTCGCCGCCGGCAAGCCCATGCCGTTGATGTCGAGCAGTAATCGCCGGGCAGCACGCAGCCCCTCGTTGATGCGAAAACTGCCGTCGAGCCGCGGATCGTTGATGTACCCCTTCCAACCCACGGTCGTGCGCGGCTTTTCGAAGTACACGCGCATGACGATCAGCAAATCGTCCCTCAACTCGTCCGCGACGGCATGCAGCCGGTGAGCGTATTCGAGTGCCTGGTCGTGATCGTGAATCGAGCACGGGCCGACCACGGCGACGAGCCGATCGTTACGGCCGTGCAAGATATCGCCGATCTCGATCCGCGTGCGCTCGACGAGCGTTTGGACATCCGGCGGAACAGGCATCTCGTCCTGCAACAGCGCAGGCGAGATCAGCGGACGCACAGCGCCGATGCGCACGTCGTCGATGCGCGTTGTGTCCTGCGTGGCGTCGGCAACGCCGACTTCTCGATCTTGGGAGGGATTGTCGAGGCTTCTCATCATCGTGGCTCCGGGCCGCATGCGAAGCTTCGATTATGGCACTTGCGCCACAGCCGGGGATGGCCGATACGAGGAGCAGACCGGAAACGTGGCATGCGGCGATGACCTCATGCCACGTGGCGGGCCTGCGCGAACGCGCGGGCCCGAACGCAAGAAGCAGCTTACTTGTCTTCGCCCTTGATCTGCGGCAGCGCCGACGCCTCGCCCGGCGTCAGCAGGCCGACTTGCGAGTAGATGCGCAGCTTCTCGCGCGTATCGGTGATGTCGAGATTGCGCATCGTCAGTTGACCGATCCGATCGCGCGGCGAGAACGTCGACTGGACCTTCTCCATCGACAACCGCTCGGGCTGATACGTCAAATTCGGCGACTTCGTGCTGAGGATCGAATAGTCGTTGCCGCGGCGCAGCTCGATTGTCACTTCGCCCGTGATCGCGCGCGCCACCCAACGCTGTGCCGTTTCGCGCAACATAATGGCTTGCGGATCGAACCAACGGCCCTGATAAAGCAGGCGGCCGAGACGGCGGCCGTTGTCGCGGTACTGTTCGATCGTGTCTTCGTTATGAATGCCCGTGACCAGACGCTCGTAGGCGATGAACAGCAGAGCAAGCCCTGGGGCCTCATAGATGCCGCGGCTCTTCGCCTCGATGATGCGGTTCTCGATCTGATCGCTCATACCGAGGCCGTGACGGCCACCGATACGATTGGCTTCGAGCATCAGCTCGACGGCATCCGAGTACTCGACGCCGTTCAACGCCGCCGGACGCCCTTCCTCGAAGCGGATCGTCACCTCTTCTCGCTCGACCTGTACATCGTCGCGCCAGGATGCGACGCCCATGATCGGGTTGACGATCTTGATGCCGCTTTCGAGGCTTTCGAGGTCTTTCGCTTCATGCGTGGCGCCGAGCAGATTCGAATCGGTCGAGTACGCCTTTTCGGCCGACATCTTGTACTCGAAGCCCGATTGGCGCATGAATTCCGACATTTCCGCCCGGCCGCCGAGTTCGTCGATGAACTGCTGATCGAGCCAAGGCTTGTAGATCTTCAGGCTCGGGTTGACGAGCAAACCGTAGCGGTAGAACCGCTCGATGTCGTTGCCCTTGTACGTGCTGCCGTCGCCCCAGATATTGACGCCGTCTTCCTTCATCGCCGCGACGAGCATCGTGCCCGTGACCGCACGGCCGAGCGGCGTCGTGTTGAAGTAAGTCACGCCGGCCGTCGAAACGTGGAACGCGCCGCATTGCAGAGCCGCGATGCCCTCGGCCACGAGTTGCGTACGGCAGTCGATCAATCGCGCGCCGGCGGCGCCGTATTCGAGAGCGCGGCGGGGAATCGAATCGTAGTCTTCCTCGTCGGGCTGGCCGAGATTGGCCGTGTAGGCGTATGGGACGGCGCCCTTGAGCTTCATCCAGTGCAGCGCGGCGCTCGTGTCGAGGCCACCGGAGAAGGCGATGCCGACCTTCTGGCCAGTCGGGAGGCTTTCGAGAATAGTACTCATGAAGGAAACCGTTCAATCGAGGATGGAGGGTAAATCGAGCCAACCGGCCGTCCGGAGCCGCGCCCCGCATCCGCGCCCGAATGGGGCGCAGGCGACGCGCAAAACGCTATTGTAGCCGGTGCGCGGGCCGCCGCCCGATTTGCCGGCTCGCCGTGCGCGCACGCAGTGGACTTCGCGCCGCGCGGGCGCCGCGAGTCGATCGATGCTGTCGCTGGCGGGCGTCGGCTTGGCAAGGTTCGGCGAAAGACGCCTTCCTGAAACACGTAGGCAGGCCGCACCCTCAACCGCTTACGCCGTGGCCAAAGTGCAGAAGCGCTCGAGGTCGATGTTGCCGCCACTGATGATGACGCCGACACGCTTGGCCTTAAGCGAGTCCTTCATATTCAACGCACCGGTCAGGCCAAGGCATCCGGTCGGCTCCACGATCATCTTCATGCGAGCCGCGAAGAACTTCATCGCGCTAACCAAATCGTCGTCCGACGCCGTCACGATGTCGTTGACGTCGCGCTTGATGATGCCGAACGTGTAGTTGCCGAGGTGTTGAGTCTGGGCTCCGTCGGCGATCGTCTTCGGCGTATCGATATGGACGATGCTTCCACTGCGCAGCGATTGTTGGCCGTCGTTGCCGGCTTCCGGTTCGACACCGTACAAAATGCATTGCGGCGCGAGGGCGCGCGTAGCGAGCGCGGTGCCCGAGAGCAGTCCACCGCCGCCCAACGGCACAAACAAATAATCGAGCGCCCCGACTTCCTCGAATAGTTCCTTCGCGGCGGTGCCTTGCCCGGCGAGCACATCGGGATGGTCGTAAGGCGGGATCAACGTGAAGCCCCGCTCATCCGCAAGACGGCGGCCAATGGCCTCTCGGTCTTCCGTGTACCGGTCATACATGACGACGTCCGCACCGTACCCTTTGGTGGCGGCGACCTTCGCGGCGGGGGCATCGTGCGGCATGATGATCGTGGCGGGGATGCCCAATATCTTCGCGGAAAGCGCAATTCCTTGCGCATGATTGCCCGACGAGAACGCCACGACGCCGGCCTTGCGCTGCTGCGGGGAAAATTTCGACAGCGCATTGAAGGCGCCACGAAACTTGAACGCACCCATGCGCTGAAAGTTCTCGCACTTGATAAAGACGTCCGCGCCGACGCGTTCGTTGAGCGTGCGCGACGTTTGGACCGGCGTACGATTTGCGGCGCCGGCGATGCGGGCAGCCGCTGCCTCGACGTCGGCATAGGTAGGAAGCTCAAAAGGGGTCATGTAGGATTCGCAAGCCGGATGGCGGAGTGTTAAAAGCCTATCGTGTTCGATATCAGCCGGTGATTCGTCGCCTCTGCATTAACTGCGCATCAATTCACGACGATCTCAGCCCCGATCTCGCGCATTTTGTCGAGTACGCGATCGAACTCATCATGCGTCAACGCGAGCCGCGCCGCACCGAAGAACAGCATTTGAGGACTCATCTCGCGGGGCTCAACGCCCCCGGTGTACTTACGCCACTGCTGTCCGCCGGCGACGCCGAAAAGCTCCGCCATCTGTTCGCCGGTGCGCCGTAGTTCGTTCTTGAGACGCTGGAAGTCATCGGCTGTGGGCGCCGTGTATTTCATAGGAAAAAGCCGCCTTGCGGCGGCCCTTGGCTTTAATGGAAAAAGAATTTCGTAATCGTCATGACGGCAAGTATAAGGCCGCTCGCCCATACAAACGGCATCCAGCGCGACTCCACGTTCAACTTGGCAGTCTCAGCCATCAACTTGGCGATTTCCGCTTCGGTCTTGACGATGTCCAAAGTCTTGTCCATTCAATCTTCCTTTCGGGTGCGGGCCGCGCGGCGTGTGCTACCTCCACGCGAAGATTAGCACCAAAGGGGCTAACATCAAAGCCCTTCTCGGCATCAGCGGCAAATCGCCCTCACCCTTGCGGCTTCTTGTAAGCCACGCAATCCACCTCGACCTTACAGTCGATCACCATGCTCGACACGACACACGCGCGGGCGGGCGGGTGTTCACCGAAGTACTCACGAAACACCTTGTTAAAAGAAGCGAAGTCGCGCGGGTCGTCGAGCCACACGCCACATCGCACGACGTCTTGCGCGCCGTACCCTGCCTCATCAAGGATCGCAAATAGATTCTGCAGTGTCTTGTGCGACTGCTCGACGATGCCCCCATTGATGACTTCTCCATTTTCCATCGGCGTCTGACCGGACACGTACAGCCAGCCGTCCGCTTTGACCGCACGCGCAAACGGCATATGCTGGCCGCCCGTACCCTTACCACCCTCTACGCCATATCGTTTCATTCAGACTCTCCTCAAAACGGTGCCTTGCCATAGTTTCATCGCATCTTCGCGTCTGGCACAAGGTGCCGGACCGGAAAACGGGAATTTTGGCGCCGCGCTCTGGCGACGTGGGGCCGCCCCTGGGACCGCAACGCCACGCCACCCGGCATAAATAGGGCACTGACCACCCTCCCCGGGGGCGTGTAAACTGCTGCCTTTTTGCTTTCCCGGCAATGGTGCACGTTCCCGAGCGCAAAGGCCTCAGCGGCCCCGCGCTCATCCGCTTACTCGCCCGTCTGACGGACGCCAGCTTCCCGGACTCCGGGCAACCTATCGCCGACCGGCTGGGCCAATGGCTCGTCTGGACCGATGCGATCGCGTTGTCCGCGGCGCTGGGTGGCACCCCGTCGGCCGCCGCATCTCGCGACGCCGCGCCCGATCAAGCGCATGAGGCGCTATGCACGCGCGTCCGCACGTCGCTCACGAACGCCATCGCTCGGGATGCCATGCTCGCGCCCCAGCGCCAGCGCGGACACGCGCGCCACCGTCAGGTTCAAGCGGCGGCCGATACCGCGCCGGACTACGCGGCGTTTCGCCAATGCTACCTGTCTCTGCAGGAGCACATGGATAGCGCGATCGGCAATCTGCGCACGCTACTGCGCGGGCTGCTCGCGGGCGGCGAGATCGCACTGTCACGGCTCGCTCAAGTAGACGCCGTGATGGAGCGGGTGCTCGGCGTGCGCGAACACAATGCGCTTGCCGCCGTGCCGGGACTGCTTGCGGTGCACTTCGAGCGCCTGCGCGACGCCGAACTCGCCACGCAGGGGGATGCGCAAACCGCAGAGCCGAACGCAGCCGCACCGGCAGCGCACGCGGCAGATGCGCCGACGGTCAAGGACGGTCCCTGGCTCGACGTGTTCCGCAAGGACATGCAGAGCGTGCTGTTCGCCGAACTCGAGATTCGTTTTCAACCGGTCGAAGGGCTGCGCGCTGCCCTTCGCGCCTGCTAACCAGGACCCCATGTCCAGATATCGCCTCGACCTCGTCGTCTTCTTCGCTGGCCTCGCCGCCGTTTGCTGGATCGGCGCGGGCTACGCCAGTTCGAATCCGCTTGCGCTCGCCGTCACGCTGCTGATCGGCATTTGCTATGTGGCGGGCGCACTCGAGTTGCGTCGCTTCCATCAGCGCACATCGAGCCTCGCGCAAGCCGTTGCCGCGCTTTCGGCGCCGCCCGCCAGCCTCGACGCGTGGCTCGATCGTCTGCATCCCTCGCTGCGCGGCACCGTCCGGCTGCGCGTCGAGGGGGAACGCGCCGCGTTGCCGGGACCCTCGCTGACGCCCTATCTCGTCGGGCTGCTCGTGCTGCTCGGGATGCTGGGTACGCTGCTCGGCATGGTGACCACGTTGCGCGGCACCGGCGCCGCGCTCGACAGCGCGACGGATCTCGCCGCGGTGCGCGCATCGCTCGCCGCGCCGATTAGGGGTTTGGGCTTCGCATTCGGTACGTCGATCGCGGGTGTTTCGACTTCCGCCATGCTCGGGCTGCTGTCGGCGTTGTGCCGGCACGAGCGCCTTGAAGCCGCACGCCAGCTCGACGAGCGCATCGCCACGACGCTGCGGACGTTTTCTCAGGCTTGGCGGCGCGAGGAGAGCTTTAGGCTGATGCAGCGCCAAGCGGATGCGATGCCCGCACTCGCGGACCGCTTGCAAACGATGATGAGCGCGATCGAGCAGCACAGCATTACGCTGCAGGAGCAACAACTCGCGAATCAACAGGCGCTGCTCGCTAGTGTCGAGCGCGCCTACGCGACGCTGGCATCATCGGTGGGGCGCTCGTTGCGAGACAGCGCGGCAGAGAGCGCGCGCGGTGCGAGCGCCGCGATCGAACCGGTCGTACAGGCGACGATGGCCGGGCTATCGCGTGAAATGACGGCGCTCGGTGCGACCGTCACGGACGCCGTGCAACGGCAACTCGATGGCCTGTCGGGCAGCTTCGAGGCATCGACGGCAACGGTGGCGAACCTATGGACGAAAGCGCTCGAAGAACAGCAGCGCTCGGGCGGCGCACTCGTCGATGCGTTGCGCGTCGCGCTGGAACGCTTCGGCAGCACGTTCGAGCAACGCTCGTCGGCATGGTTAGCGGGCGTATCGGAGCGCGTCGATGCCGGCGTCGAGCGTGTGTCGGCTGCATGGAATGCCGCGCTGACCCAGCAACAACGCGCGAGCGAAACGCAGGCTGCGCACCACGAGCAGTCGCTTGCCGCATCGGTCGCGACGTTCGAACAGCACGCCGCCTCGCTGCTGCGCACGCTCGACGAATCCCATGCGAACCTGCAGCAGCAACTGGCAGCGCGCGATGAAACGCGGCTTCATGCCTGGACGGGTGCGCTCGATGCGATGGCGAAGTCGCTCCGCGACGAATGGCATAAGAGCGGCGAATACACTGCAAACCGCCAGCACGCAATCTGCGACACGCTCGCCCAGACGGCGCGCGACATTTCGGCACAAACCGAAGCGCACGCCGCCGCGACGATCGCGGAAATTGCTCAACTCGTGCAGGCAGCATCGGAAGCGCCGCGCGCCGCGGCCGAAGTGGTCGCGCAGCTACGCGAAAAGCTCTCCGACAGCATGGTTCGCGACACGGCCATGCTCGAGGAACGCGCCCGTCTGCTCGATACGCTCGGCACGTTGCTCGACGCGGTCAATCATGCATCGACCGAGCAACGCAGCGCGGTGGATGCGCTCGTGTCCGTATCGGCGGATTTGCTTGCGCGGATCGGCACGCAGTTCTCGGAGACGGTCGAAGCGCAAACCCGCGAGCTAGGCGGCGTCGCCGCGCAGATGACGAGCAGCGCGGTCGAAGTTGCCAGCCTTGGCGACGCGTTCGGCGGAGCCGTGCAGGAATTCGGCGCCTCGAACGAGCGGCTCGTCGCGCATCTGCAGCGAATAGAATCCGCGCTCGACCGCTCGCTTGCACGCAGCGATGAGCAATTGGCCTACTACGTGGCGCAGGCGCGCGAGGTGATCGACCTGAGCATGTTGTCGCAGAAGCAGATCGTTGAAGACCTGCAGCAGCTTGCCGCCCAGCGCGCATCGAGCGGAGCCGACGCGGCATGAACGACGAGATCGATGGCGGCGTCGAACCGACCGCGCCGGTCTGGGCCGCTTTTGCGGACCTCATGTCGGTGCTGGTGGGCGCGTTCGTGCTGATCCTGGTAGGCGTGATCGGCTTGCAGCTCGAGTTGTCCGGGCGGCTCGAAGACCAAGTGAAGCAACGGCAGATCGAGGCGCAGCGGCGCAAGACGCTCGAAGAGGCATTGGCCGGCCCTCTCGCGGCGGGACGCGTGACGCTCGTGAACGGGCGCATCGGGATTAGCGGCAGCCTGCTGTTCGCGCTGAATTCCGATCAATTGCAGCCTCAGGGCCGCGAGCTACTGAAGTCGCTGGCGGGACCGCTCACGGTTTATCTGCGATCGCACGACGAGATCCTAATGGTGAGCGGCTTCACCGACGACCATCAGGTCCGCGCGGGGAACCGCCTCTTTGCCGACAACTGGGAACTGTCAGCGCAACGCGCGCTGACCGTGACGCGCGCACTGATCGAAGCGGGCGTTCCAGCTCAATCGGTATTTGCGGCGGCATTCGGCTCACAGCAGCCAGTCAGCTCGAACGCGGACGACGCCGGCCGGGCCAAGAACCGCCGCGTGGAAATTGCACCGGTGCCCAAACGCTCGGGCGCGACGGCGGAGCAACATGGATAGCGGCATGAACGAGGTCAGCGCGGGGAGCGAAATGCCGCAAGTGCGCGCGACGCTCGATGCGTGGCGCGCACGCGGCGCCGATCGCGTGAACCCGATGCGCTTTCGTTTCATCGATGCCTTCGCGCGGCGCGCAGCGGGTCGCGAGGGCGATATACGGCGCGTGCTCGACGAACGGCTCGCCGCGTTGATCACCGATTATTCGGGCGAGGTTGAACGCGCTGAAGCCGAGATCGCCGACGCCAAATTCGATGTCCCTGTCGATGCTGACACCGCGAGCCGCATGCCGACTCAAAACGTGCCGCCCCCCGGCGCGCTCGCCGAACTGGTGGATCTGCTGACGAATCGCGCGACGGCCACCCACGAAAGCGAAGCATCGGTGAGGCGCGACGCGCTCGATCCCCATTCGCATCACCGCGATCGTTCACCGGACTTGCCCGTGCTCGACTACTTCCGCGAAATGTGGTCAAGATTCAGCACGGAGAAGACGTTGCGGCAGTCACTCGAACAAGTGCCGGACAACGCGGGGCCGCTCAATTCGAACAGTCTTATCCATCGATCGCTCTCGCTGATGCGGGAGCTGTCGCCCGGTTATCTGCAGCAGTTCCTGTCCTACGTCGAGGCGCTCTCATGGATGGAGCAGCTAGCCGTACCGGAGGCCGCGCGCACAAGCAGTGCGAAAAAGGGGGCGCGGGGCAAAGGCACAACGCGCTAAGGTCGGTGCCGCGAACCGTCGCCGGCGCGCAACAGACCGTTTGATACCATGCAGCCTTTCCAGGACAGGCTGACAGCAGCGTGACGCACCGATTCATGACGACCGTACGAGATTTCTGCATCGAGTGGGCTGGCCGCGTGGCCCGGTGGGCAGCGGTATGCTTCCATCTCGTGGCGGCGTTGATCGGCCTCGTCGCGCAACTCACGAAAGGCGCCCTCGCCGCCGCCTGGCACCACGTGCGGCATCCCACTCGGCGCGGTGTCCTGCTGACCCTTGCCACGCCGCCCGCGCTCGTCGTGCTGTACGTGCTCGTCCTGATTCCGTTTACGCCCAGCATTAGCGATATCCGCAAGGCGCGCGTCGATCGGCCAGCGCAGATCCTCTCGCAGGACGGCAAGCTACTGGCCGAATTCAAGCCGTCCAACCGCGAATGGGTGGCACTGAAGGACATCTCGCCGCACATGGTCGACGCGCTGATCTCGACGGAAGATCACCGCTTCTATCAACATCACGGCATCGACTGGAAACGCACGCTCTCCGCCGCGCTGCATACGTTCGGCGGCAACCGTCAGGGCGGCTCGACGATCACGCAGCAGCTCGCGCGCAATCTGTATCCGGACGAAGTGGGGCGAGCGCCGACACTCACGCGCAAAATCAAGGA
>CAYRLJ010000057.1:0-1431 GCA_964425025.1 uncultured Burkholderia sp.
GCACATGGCATTGGTTCAAGGAATCTATGACCTTGGCGAACCAGGCAGGGAAGCCGTAAAACTTGTTTGAAACCTGATGCTGCGGCCCGTTACAGTGCTTCGTGTTGTTCGAGCACCGCGCCGAGCTTCTCGTTCATTTGACGCATTGTACGCCGGATTTCCTCTGCGGGAAACGCCTCGCCGTGACGCACGCTTTGTTGCAGCTTCAAGAGTTCGGAGGCGAGCGAGAGCGCGGCCATGACGGCGATGCGATCGGTGCCGCGCACATTGCTCGCGCCACGGATCTTCGTCATTTCGGCATCGACGCGCGCCACCGCTTCGAGCAGCGCCGCTTCCGTTTCGGGCGAGCACGCGAGGCGATAGCTTTGCCCGAGTATCGTTGCTTCGATTTGTTTCGTCGTCATACTTCTTCTCCGTGCTGCGCGCTAGCGTCGCTCACGGCGCTAGCCTCGTTCTGCCCTTGCTGCGCGGCGAGCAAATCGAGCTGGCTGTCGGAATCGTACGGACCCTTGGCGCGCGGCAGCTTTTCGAGGATCGCGTTCAGGCGCACTTGCGCATCGTCGATCTTCGCAACGAGCGCATCGCGCTCCGCCTGCAGGGCATTGCGCGCCTCGCGCAATAGCGCGAGTTCGGCGTGGGCCGTTTCGTTTTCTTTACGCAACTGCGCGAGTTGTTCCTCGAGCGCGTGGCGTGCCTGCTGCTGGCGCTCGTTGATCGCGATCAGCCGGCCGATATTTTGTGAGAGGGATTCGAGTTCGTTGAGCATCTGCTGCGTCCTCTAAAGACCCCGCATTTTAGCGCTAAATACGCGCGGTTCCGATCGATCTCTCGTATCGAGACGTAACCGTTGTCCGCTTTTTTTGCAGACAGTGCGTTTTCGCATGATGTTTGCAGGGGTTTCCGCGATTCCTTTACCGATTCGTTTGGCCTGTGCGTATTCTTGACGCCCCCATGGCGTGCTCCTACACTTGCGGCACTTTGGTGCTCGCGCGCAAGACGACTTCGCGCGCGGTTAAACGGGAAACAGGGAGCTGCGTCCGCCCGGACGAGCCAACCTGTGCTGCCCCCGCCAACGGTAAGCGACTGCACGGCGCTTGAAAAATCGCCGCGCGCCACCGCTCCATTGCCACTGCGTGTCGCCACGTGGGAAGGCGGATGCGGTGCGTCGCCAGCCCGGATACCGGCCAAAGGGGGAGTGCGAAGCCGCGCTCGCGCGTTGCATGGCGACGCGTGCCGCGGCTAAAGCGCTCGATGACAGAGCAGCCTGCGGGGAGCAGGTTGCGTGCCGGTCTCACAGGAAAAAACACAGATGTGCACCCCTACCGTCCGAGCGGCGCTCGTTGCGCTCGCCGGTCTGCCGCTCGTCGCGCTTGCGCAAAGCGCGCCCGGCGTTTCAGCTGCCTCACCGAATACTCACGACGCTGCCGCTGC
>CAYRLJ010000057.1:1531-27893 GCA_964425025.1 uncultured Burkholderia sp.
CGCTGCATCTGCCTCCGCTGCTTCCACGGCCGCACCGAGCGCGCCCGTTGCGGGCGACGCCACCGTCCGCGGCGGCTCGCTCGAGCCGATCGTCGTCACGGCGCAGCGCGGGCCGCAGCCGATTTCCGAAGCGATTCCGCAAACGACGCGCTTCTCGCGCCAGGATATCGCCGACTCCGCGGCGACGGATCTGCCGGGCTTGCTCGCGCAAGCCCCAGGCGCGCAAATTATTCGCAACGGCCCGCCGGGTTCGAACGCGACGCTGTCGCTGCGTGGCGGCTCGGCCACGGAATCGCTCGTGTTGATCGACGGCGTGCGGGTCGATTCTGTCAGTCTCAGCCAGGTTCAACTCGGACAGATCCCGCTGTCGGAGGTCGATCACGTCGAGCTCGTCAATGGCGACGTATCGGCCTTGTACGGTTCGGGGGCGATGGGCGGTGTCGTACAGGTTTTTACAAAGGACGGGGGCAACCATCCGCCGCGATTTGACTTCTCCGTCGGCTACGGCAGTTATCACACACAGACGCAACAAGCCGGCGTGAATGGTGCGCTGGATAAGGACGGTAAGACCACGTTCAGCGTGAGTGTCGGGCGATCCAAGGACGATGGTTTTTCCGCGGTCAACCCCGCGCTCGCTCCGAACGTGAATCCGGCGCCCGACGGTTATTTGAACGAGAGCGTATCCGCGTCGCTGCGCCACAAGTTCGACAACGGTTGGGATGCGGGCGTGCGTTATTTCCAATCGAACGGCAAGGACGCATTCGACAATGCATATGGCCTTCCAACCGATGTCAACTATCTCTACAGCAAAGTGCGTGTCGCCTCGCTGTTTGCGAACGGCAAGCTCACCGATTGGTGGACGACGCACTTGACGGCGGGGCTTGGCGACGATCGCGCGGTGGACGTGACGAACGGTGTCTATAACAACCGCTTCGATACCGACAATCGCCAGTTCACGTGGCAGAACGATTTCAAGCTCGCCGCGCAACAGAAATTGCAGCTTGCCTACGAACGGCTCGATCAGAGTTTGGAGTCGGACACGTTCGCGGCGCCCGATCGCCACGTGAATTCGGTGTTTGCCGGTTACACGGCGCGCTTCGGCGCGAACCAGATTCAAGCAAACGTGCGGCGCGATCAGTACTCGGACTTCGGCGGCGCGAACACGTACTATCTCGGCTACGGGTTCGATTTCACGGAGCATTGGAAGGCGACGGCGAGCTATTCGAGCGCATTTCGCGCCCCGAGTTTCGACGATCTGTATTTCCCCGGCAGCGGCAATTCGTCGATCCGGCCCGAGCGCAGCCATTCCGTCGAGACGGCGCTGCAATACGCATCGGATACGCTCGGTGTTTTCCGGCTGACGGCGTTTCAAACGAACTATACGGATCTGATCAACTATGTGCCGACGCAGGGCGGCATGTTCTACATCGCCGAGAATGTCGGCCGGGCGAAGGTGCAAGGGCTTGAGGGCTCGTGGCGCGGCCGCTTGGGCAAGACCGATGTGCGCGCGGCGCTCACGGTGCAAAATCCCGTCGACGAAATCAGCGACACAGATCTCGCTCGCCGGGCGCGGCATTTCGCGTCGTTTTCCGCCAATCGGTCGCTCGGCGCTTGGCGTCTCGGGGGCGAGTGGACCGTCAGTGGTTCGCGCACGGATAGCGGCACCAATCTAGGCGGGTTCGGTCTCGTTAACCTGTCGGCGCGGTACGACATCACAAAGGCTTGGTATGTGAGCGCCCATATCGACAACCTGTTCGACAAGAACTATGAACTCGCCTATACCTACAACACACCGCGCCGCAGTGCGTTCGTTACGATCGGCTGGCAGCAGCAGTGATGCGCGGGCCGGCGTCGCGCGACGGGCGCGCGGAGGTTGAGATGAACGCTCGGCGTGCCGCCATCGTTTGGATCGTGCTCGCGCTGGCGGCGCTCGCGGTGTTCGTTGCCGCGCTGATGCTCGGCAGCGTCACGATTTCGCCCGCGCGGGCGGTGCTCGCCCTCGCGCATCTGAGCGGGGACGCATCCGCGCACAGCCAGTCGTCGAGCGACATGGCCGGCGAGATCGTGCGGACGCTGCGCTTGCCGCGCGCCCTCGCGGGTTTCTCGTGCGGCGCGTTGCTGGCGCTTGCCGGCGCGCTGTTGCAGGTGCTGCTTCGCAATCCCCTGGCCGAGCCGTATGTGCTCGGCGTCTCGGGCGGCGCGGCCGCGTTCGCCGTCGCGGCGATGTTCGCCGGATGGACCTGGTGGCTCGTCGACATGGCCTCGTTCGGCGGCGCGGTGCTCTCGATCGCGCTCGTGCTGGGCCTCGCGCGGCGGGAGTTCTGGCGTGGCGAACCGCAGGAAGCGTCGCCTCGCTTGTTGCTGACGGGTGTCGTCGTCGCGACAGGTTGGGGGGCCATCGTCACGCTGCTGATGGCGCTCGCCCCCGATGAGCGGTTGCGCGGCATCGTGTTTTGGCTGACGGGCGACTTGAACGGCGCCGCGAATCCTTGGCCGGCCCTCGCTGCGCTGGCAGTCGCGCTCGGCGTGTGCGTGCCCGTCGCCCCGCAATTGAACGTGCTGCTGCGCGGCGACGGGCTGGCGGCGTCGCTCGGCGTGCCCACGACGCGGTTGCGGCTACGGATCTACGTGGTGGCATCGCTCGCCGCTTGCGCGAGCGTGACGACGGCCGGCATCATCGGCTTCGTCGGCCTCGTCGTTCCCCACGCGTTGCGGCTCGCGCTCGGCAACGATCAGCGCATGCTCGTGCCCGCGAGCGCACTCGCGGGCGGTGTCGCCGTGATGGGCGCCGATCTCGTCGCGCGCACGGTCATCGCGCCGGCGCAATTGCCTGTCGGTGTCGTGACGGCACTGGTCGGCGTACCCGTCTTCCTCTGGATGCTGTTAGCGAGACGTCGATGAAATCGTTGACCCAGGCCGGCGCCGATCCCCGATCCGCGTCATTGTCGGCGCAGCATCTGACGTTGCGCGCAGGTACGCGCACACTGCTCGACGACTTTACCCATACTTTCTATCCGGGCGAGATCTGGTGCATCGCGGGGCCGAACGGCGCCGGCAAGACGACGCTCATCACCGCGCTCGCGGGCCTCGCGCGGCCGGCCGCCGGTCGCGTCGAAGTCGACGGCGAGCGTATCGACGCGTGGCCGAGCGGCATGCTCGCGGCTCGCCGTGCGTTGATGCCGCAAACGTCTCATGATGCGTTTGGTGCGAGCGTGCTCGAGATCGTGCTGCTCAATCGCTTTCCCCATCTGACAGGTTGGGGTTGGGAGCGCCCGGTCGATCGCGCGGCTGCCTTTGCGGCCCTGGAACTGCTCGGGCTCGAAGCGCTCGCCTCGCGCGATGTGCTCTCGCTGTCGGGCGGTGAGCGGCAGCGCGTCGCACTGGCGGCGGCCCTCTGTCAGGAAGCACCGCTGTTATTGCTCGACGAACCGCTTGCTTTTCTCGACTGGCATCATCAAATCGACTGCATGAACGCACTGATGCGATGGAGCCGAACGTTACCGCGCACCGTTGTCTTTTCATGCCATGACCTGAATCTCGCCCGCCGCTTCGCAACGCACGCCCTGCTGCTGGAGGGCAACGGCGTTGCGCATGCCGGAGCCGCGCGCGATGTGCTGACGCCGGCGCTCGCCAGCCGCGCGTTCGGCTATCCGCTCGTGCTGATCGAACAGAACGGCTACGAGGCGCTGGTACCGGCGCTACCCGGCGCCCTTTGCTGAAAGGGTGCACATACTAGGCACACGCGGCCCAGATAATGGCACCTTCGTATGGCGTTTTGGCCACGGTGCGGTTTTACCGAATTGAAGTAGGGCGATCGATGCGGGTATGGTGGCACTTTTGCGGTGCACAAATCGGCACGCTATGACATTGAACCGAATATGAATGCATCACTTCCATTACCCATCGTCGAACCGCTCGATCGCACGTTGCGCGATGCGCTGACACGCGCGATCGATGCCAAGACGAAACCGCCGGGTAGCCTCGGCATGCTCGAGGTCGTTGCACGCCAGATGGGCATGATCCAGCAGAGCACGCGGCCAAGCATCGTGCGGCCGGCGATGATCGTGTTCGCGGGCGACCACGGCATCGTGCACGAGGGCGTGAGCCCGTATCCGCAAGCCGTCACCGCGCAGATGGTGGCCAATTTCCTAGCCGGCGGCGCGGCCATCAATGCGATTAGCCGCGTCGCGCAATTAACGCTCGAAGTGGTCAACGCGGGGGTCGCGGCTCCGCTTGCGCCGTTGCCCGGCCTCGTCGACATTTCGATCGGGCCCGGGACGCGAAACTTCGCGCACGGGAGCGCGATGACGCGCGCCGAGGCGCTGTCGGCCATGCGCGCGGGCGCTGCTCGCGTGCGCCATCATGCCGCGCTCGGCACGAACGTGATCGGCTTCGGCGAGATGGGGATCGGCAATTCGTCGTCGGCCGCTTGTTTGATGAGCCGGCTGTGCGGCGTGTCGATCGACGATTGCGTCGGGCGCGGTACCGGTCTCGATAACGCGGGGCTCGCGCGCAAACGCAACGTGTTGGCCACGGCGCTTGCGCTGCATGAAGGCGTGACCGAACCGATCGATGTGTTGGCCACGTTCGGCGGCTTCGAAATCGCGATGATGACGGGGGCCTACCTCGCCGCGGCCGAAGCAAAGATGGCGATTCTCGTCGACGGGTTCATCGCAACATCGGCGCTCGTCGTGGCCGATGCCATCGCTCCCGCAGTACGCGATTACTGCATGTTTGCTCACCTGTCGAACGAGGCGGGCCATCGTCGCATGCTCGACTACTTGGGGGCGAAGCCGCTGCTCGCGCTCGACATGCGGCTCGGCGAGGGGACGGGGGCGGCGCTCGCGGTGCCGATATTGCGGGCGGCCGTCGCCGTGTTGAACGATATGGCCAGCTTCGAATCGGCCGGGGTCGACGGGCGCGAGGCGCGATGACGGGCAAACGCGTCACGCGCCAGACGCAAGGTAGCGAGGCGGCGGCACTCGGCGATACCGACGATGCGCGCTGCCCGCGAACCGATGCCTCGAAGCCGGCCGCCGGCGCGGCATCGTTCGTCCGACGCTCGCCGTGGCACGAACAGGCGCGATGCGTCGTCGCCGCGCTCGGCTACTTCACACGCGTGCCGATCCCTCGCTCGCTCGGGCTCGATGAGCACGATTTGGCCGGTGCGGCGCGCTATTTTCCGTTTATCGGGGCACTCGTCGGGACGGCGGGCGCGCTCGTCTACTTGCTCGCCTTGCGCGTGTTTCCGGCGTCGGTCGCCGTGCTGCTATCGATGGCGGTCACACTGCTCGCGACCGGCGCTTTGCATGAAGACGGCCTTGCCGATTGCTGCGACGGCTTCGGCGGCGGCTCAACGCGCGAAGATGCGCTGCGCATCATGCAAGATCCGCGCCTGGGCGCTTTCGGCGCGATCGGGCTCGTGATCGCGTTGGCGTTGAAGTGGCAGACGCTCGCCGCACTGCCTTCTTCGACGGCAGCTTGGACGATGGTGGGCGCTCATGCCGCGAGCCGCGCGCTGGCCGTGAGTTTTCTCGCCACCCACGATTACGCGCGAGAGCAGGGCAAAGCCAAGGCCGTCGCACAGCGGATGTCGGCGCGCTCGCTCGCCGTTGCACTGGCGCTTGGCTTGCCATGGCTCTTGACGCCCGATTGGCGTGCCGGCGCGCTCGGTCTCGCCGTGGCATTGGCGCTGCGTCTGGCGCTCGGGCGCTACTTCGCGCGCAGGCTCGGCGGTTATACGGGCGATTGCCTTGGATTCGCGCAGCAGCTATTCGAACTGGCCATCTACCTATCCGCACTCGCGTGGATCTCATTCTGATCCGCCATCCGGCGCCTGCGATCGACGCGGGTGTCTGCTATGGCAAAACCGATCTGCCGCTGCTTGGCGATGCATGCGAGTCGGTGCGCTCGCTGGCCGCGCGCTTGGCGGCACTCGATGCGCCGCTGCCGCAGCACTTTGCCACGAGCCCATTGCAGCGGTGCGCCGATGTCGCGCATCGGCTCGCTCAGCAGTTTGGCTGCGTGTGCAGCGTCGACCCGCGCTTGCAGGAGATCGACTTCGGCGCCTGGGAAGGCCAGCGCTGGGATGCAATCGACCGCGCGGCGCTCGATGCATGGGCGGCCGACCTGCGCCACGCGCGGCTGCACGGCGGCGAAAGCGTGGCGCAGTTCGAGGCGCGCGTGGGTGCGTGGCTGGCGCGGTGGCGCGAGTCGTCCGCCGCAACCCCCTCGAGCGTGCTTGCCGTGACCCACGCCGGCGTGATGCGGATGATTGCCGCGCTCGCGCTCGGCGAAGCGCTCGAGACGACACTCAAGTGGCCGTTGGAGATGGCGGCCGTCGTCTGGCTGCGGCGCGGTGAGGGCGAACGAGCGGATCGATGGCGCCTGCTGCATTGGAACGTGTGAACGGCCGAGCGCGATGTCGAACGTTCGACAAGCGCCGTGGGAGACACGAGCGACGTGAGCGACATGAGGGACATGAGCCACATCAGCGCTTCACCGTCGAAATCCGTAGGCACGAATCTTAGCGCGTGCCGGCCGCGTCGGCGTGCGGCCGGCGCTCGCGGGCGAGCTCCAAGTCTCGGCACAACTGCTCGGCGCCTTGTGCGAGACGGGGGGCCGGCCGGGTGATGAGGTCGCCGTCGATCGCGAACAGATTGCCGCGGGCGACGGCCGTCATCCGCGGCCAGGCGCGCCATGCCGCGAGGCTGGGCAGCGGCGCGTCTTGCCGCGTGGCGCCTTGGCTCGTTGTGACGATTGCCTCCGGATCGGCGGCGACGACGGCTTCGGTCGACACCGTCGGCACGAGCGGTGCGAGGCTTGCAAAAGCGTTGCGCCCGCCGCACAGCGAGATGACGTCGCTGACGATATGCGAGCCGTTCAGCGTCATCAGCGGATCGGCCCAGACCTCGAAAAAGACGCTGACCGGCGCACGCCCGGCGTAGCGCTCGCGCAGCGCGGCGATTTTGCCGCGATAGTCTGCGGCGGCGGCTTGGGCTTCGGTCGAAGTACCGAAAAGCGTGCCGAGCGCGATGAGGTCGTTCGCGACGCCGTCGAGCCGGCGCGGCTCACTGTGATAGACCGGGATCCCCAGCGCGAGCAGCCGATCGAGCTGGCGCGCGTTACTGCCGTGGCGCCAGACGATCAGGAGATCGGGCTTGAGCGCGACGATGCGCTCGAGGTCGAGCGACGTGTTGCTGCCCACGCGAGGCAGCGCCTTCGCGGCGCTCGGATAATCGCTGTACGACACGGCGCCGACGAGCTTGCCGCCGCCGCCGGCCGCATAGGCGAGTTCCACGGCGTGCGGCGCCAGCGCGACGACGCGCTGAGCCGGTGCGGCGAGCGTGACTGGCTGGCCGGCGTCGTCGGTGACCGAGACGCTAGCATGTGCCCACGGCGCGAGCGTCAGCGCGCAAGCCAAGGCGAGGGCGCGTAGCGCCTCGCGCCGGGTGGCCCGCACGAGTTCGGCGAGGTTCATCGGGCTGGCTCGGTTTTGATCGTCATCGGCAAGCCAGCCACCATCAACGTGACTTCGCGGGCGAGCGCGGCGACGCGCTGGTTCAGCCGCCCCAGTTCGTCGACGTATTGCCGTGTCATCGCGCCCATCGGCACGACGCCCATACCGATCTCGTTGCTGACGATCACCAATGGCGCTTTCACGCGCGCCAGCGCCGTTTCGAGCGAGTCGATGTGCGCGGCGCAGTGATCGGCCGGCTCGCCGTCGGCGGGGCACAGCACGTTGGCGAGCCAAAGCGTCAGGCAGTCGACGAGGAGGCAGGCGCGGCCGTCGTCGGCGCGGGCAATGGCGCCCGCGAGATCGATGTCGGCCTCGACGAGGCCCCAATGCGCTGGGCGTCGCTGGCGATGATGAGCGATGCGCGCGGCGAATTCCGCGTCGCCTGCGTCGCGCGCCGTGGCGATGTACGTGACGGACAGGTCAAGGCGCGCTGCCCGAGTTTGCGCGAGCTGCTCGGCGTGACGGCTCTTGCCGGAGCGGGCACCGCCGAGGACGAAGGTAAGGTCGGGTCGGGTCATGGCGCGATTGTAGCGAGGGCGAGCGTTGCGCGGGCGGCGGTCGCCATTGGGAAGCTGCTGGGCGGGTGGCCTGCGCCCACGCTATCTGCTACACGCACGCTATGGCGTTAAGCAAGGATCAGTTGCGTGCAACGGAACAGCGCGATCGTCTGGCCGTCCGGGTCGAATACCGAGGCGTCCCAAACATGGGTGGTACGGCCTAGATGCACGGCGGTGGCCATCGCGCGCACCGTACCCGCGCGACAGGTGCCGAGGAAGTTGCTTTTCAGTTCGATCGTCGTGAAGCCGTGCGCGTGGCTCGGCAGATGCGCCATACAGGCGTAGCCGCAGCAGGTATCGGCCAAGCCGATCACGGTGGCTGCGTGCAGGAAACCGTTCGGTGCGAGCAATTGGGGCCGCACGGACAGCTTGCCCGTCAGCGTGCCTTGCGCGAGCGCGACGACGCGTACGCCCAGCAACTCGGGCAGCGTGCCTTGCTGATGCTCGTGGATGGTCTCGATCGTGTAGTCGGGGCGGAGTGTCGACATCGAATGAGGCTCCTATGGTCCGGATTTGCCGATATTATCGGGGCCTGCGATGCATTTTCACAGCTTAGCCGGCTAACCGGCCGCCGCGTTCCAAGCGGCCCTCTACTCGGGAGAGTTCATGACGGTGATCGTGGTAGCGAACCCCAAAGGCGGCGTGGGTAAAAGCACGTTGTCAACGAACTTGGCGGGCGCCTTTGCGGCGAACGGCGAATGGGTGGCGCTGGCCGACCTCGATCGGCAGCAGTCATCGCACGCATGGCTTGCCGTGCGGCCAGAAGGCCTGCCCCCTATCGAAACCTGGCGCGTCGACCCGGACGACCCGGCCAAGCCGCCCAAGGGGCTCGAGCGCGCCGTCGTCGACACGCCGGCGGGACTGCACGGGGCGCGCCTCGTCGCGGCGCTCGAGCTGGCCGACAAAGTGGTCGTCCCGCTGCAGCCGTCGATGTTCGATATCCTGGCCACGCAGCATTTCCTCGAGCGGCTGGCCAAGGAAAAAGCGGTGCGCAAGGGCACGATCGAAGTGGGCGTGGTCGGCATGCGCGTCGATGCGCGCACCCGCTCGGCAGAGCAGCTGCACCGCTTCGTGGAAAGCCTAGAGCTGCCCGTGCTCGGTTTTTTGCGCGATACGCAAAACTACGTGCAACTCGCGGCGCACGGGCTCACGCTCTGGGACGTGCCGCAAAGCCGCGTCGAGAAAGATCTCGAACAATGGGAGCCGATCACGGCCTGGGCCGTGAAAAAGTGAGGCCCGGACGAGGGGCCCCGTCTTTCAGGTCCAGCTTTGGACGGGCACGTGGCCGCGGCTGCTCTTCTTTTGGTTGTTTTCGTCGACGAATACGAGCTTCGGCTCCCAGCCTGCCTGCAACTCGGCCTCGTCCACCATCGCGAACGCCGCGATGATGACGAGATCGCCGAGTTGCGCCCGGCGCGCCGCCGAGCCGTTCAGCGAGATCATGCCGCTGCCGCGTTCGCCGCGGATCGCATAGGTCGAGAAACGCTCGCCGTTGTTGACGTTCCAGATATCGATGCGCTCGTTTTCGACGATGCCCGACGCGTCGAGCAAATCTTCGTCGATGGCACAGGAGCCTTCGTAATGAAGCTCGCAATGCGTCACGACGGCGCGGTGAATCTTCGATTTCAACATGTGTCGCTGCATGGTCATTTCCTTACTTCGCTTCAGAAGAGAGAAGAGAGAACTAAAAGAGCGTGCCTCGGCGCGACCTCAAATTTCGAGGTTGTCGATGAGGCGCGTGCTCCCAAGCTTGGCGGCCGTGAGCACGACGAGCGGCTCATCGAGTTCTTGCGCGCTGGGCGCGAGCAGATTCGAGCGTTTGCGCACGGCCACGTAATCGGGCTTCCAGCCGCGCGCCGCAAGGCTTTCAATCGCCTCGCGCTCGATCGCTGCGAAATCGCGCCGGCCTGAGAGCACGGCCTCGCGCACGCGTGCGAGTGTCGCACCCAGCGTCGGCGCCTCGGCGCGCTCGGCTTCGCTTAGAAAGCGGTTGCGCGAGCTCAAGGCGAGCCCGTCGCTGTCGCGCACCGTTTCGGCGGCCACGATGTCGGTCGGCAGGGCGAACTGCCGGCACATCTGCCGCACGATCATGAGCTGCTGATAATCCTTCTTGCCGAATACGGCCACGCGCGGCTGCACGCACGACATCAGCTTCATGACGACCGTGCACACGCCCGTGAAGAAGCCGGGGCGGAATTCGCCTTCGAGGATGTCGCCAAGATCGTGCGGCGGATGAAGGCGGTACTCCTGCGGCTGCGGATACATGTCGCGCTCGGTCGGCGCGAACAGCACGTAGACGTTTTCCTTCTGCAACTTCTCGATGTCGGCTTCCAGCGTGCGCGGATATTTGTCGAAGTCTTCGTTCGGCCCAAACTGCAGACGATTGACGAAGATGCTCGCGACGACCGGGTCACCGTGCTGACGCGCCAGACGCATCAACGACAAATGGCCTTCGTGCAGGTTGCCCATCGTCGGGACGAAGGCCGTGCGGTTCTGGCCGCGCAAGTGGTCGCGCAATTCATGGATCGAGCTGATGACTTTCATGATGGCAAGACTGAGGCGCGACGCCGTGCGATTGAAGGCGCGCCGATTGTAGTGGACTTGACGGCGCGAAGCATAGGAGAGCGTCGTCGACGAAAAGGGATTGACGCGCCGCTCGCCGCTTATGCCGGCAAGTACGCGAGACGTACGTAAATTGGGGCGAACGGTTCCGGTTGCGTGATTTCGATTAGCGATTCGCGTGCTAGTTCGAGCATGGCGATGAAATTCACCACGACGACCGGCACGCCCCGCGCTACGTCGAACAGTTCTGAAAACTCGACGAACCGCACGTTCTGCAAACGCCGAAGCATCAAGCTCATGTGCTCGCGCACCGAAAGCTCTTCCCGCGAGATCTTGTGATGCTGCACGAGCTTGGCGCGTTTGAGCACATCGGCCCAGGCCGCGCGCAAATCGTCCATCCCCACGTCGGGAAACCGCGGCGCCATGGCCTGCTCGATGTACACATCGGCGCGCAAAAAGTCGCGTCCGAGCTGCGGCAACTGATCGAGCTGCTGCGCCGCGACCTTCATGCGCTCGTACTCGAGCAAACGCCGCACGAGTTCGGCGCGCGGATCCTCGGGCTCTTCGCCCGTATCGGCCTTCCTCACCGGCAGTAGCATGCGCGACTTGATTTCGATCAGCATCGCGGCCATCAGCAGATACTCGGACGCGAGTTCGAGATTCGTCTTGCGCAACTGCTCGACATAGCCGAGATACTGCACCGTCACGTCCGCCATCGGGATGTCGAGCACGTTGAAGTTCTGCTTGCGGATCAGATAGAGCAACAGATCGAGCGGACCTTCGAACGTTTCGAGGAACACCTCGAGTGCGTCCGGCGGGATGTACAAATCGTGCGGCAGCTTGAACAGCGGCTCGCCGTACAGGCGCGCGAAAGCGATGCCGTCGACTATATCGGGCGTCGTATCGGTCGCGGGGGCGGTCAGCGCCGCATCCGGCGCTGCCCCGCGGTGCCCTTCATCGGCGGCAGTCACGTTCAGAAGTTCTGGTAGTAGACGTACGGCGTTTGCTTGACGCGCGCTTGCTGTTGCTCCGAACGCTCTTCGAGATCGATCGGCCGCTTATCCCACAAAAGCGCGCGGCCCTGGCGCTGCTCGTCTTCGAGCGTCGGCTTTTGCGTTTTGAGTTGATTGATGAACTGCGTGATGTCCGACTGATACATGATTCGGTAATCCTCAAAATGGGGACAGAGCGGCGCGAGGCACCGCCTCCAGCAATGTGCGATTTTAGCGCATGCCGTCCCGGGCGGAACACCGGGCGCTGGCCGGCGTCGAAAGCGGGCACGTGCGTCGCGCTCGGCGGGCCGTCCGCCTCGCGCGCGTCGTCGCGATCCGATCGCTGTTCGGCTGATGCCTCGATGCGCAGCGGTTATGGTCAAATGTCCGCTTTCGCCGGTGCTTGCCACTTGCCGGGCGTCGCTCAACATGGGGAGGTCCTGTTTGCGGGGAATCGCGTTCGTTTCGTCTTGCATCGGGCAGCGCCGCCCGCGCGGCCGCGCGGCACCGTCGGTTCGGCCAAGGTTGCCGATGTGGCCGTCGTTCGCGCTCGGCGCATTACTCGCACTGGCATCGATGCCGGCTTCGGCCAAATACGACGTCACGATCGATGCGCCGCGAGCCATGCGCAAGCTGCTCGAGAAACATCTCGATCTTGCGCGGTTCGCGAAGCGAGAGGACGTGACGGACGATCAATTCGATTTCCTCGTCACCGCCACGCCCCAACAAGTGCGTGACCTGGCCGCCACCGACGGCTATTTTTCGCCCGTCGTGCGTACCGACGTTCGCGCGGGCCGCAAAGGCAACAAGGCCGTCACGGTGCATGTCGACCCGGGGCCGCGCACCATGATTTCCTCGGTCGAGCTGACGTTCGACGGTCCGGTTCGCACCGAGGAGCCGAAGCGCGAGAACGCGGCGCGGTTCGCTTTTTCGCTGCATGCGGGCGATCCATTCACGCAGGGAGCATGGACGGATGCGAAGGATGCAGCGCTGAAGGCCTTACAGGCGCGCCGCTATCTCGGCGCCAAAATCGTGCGCTCGCAAGCGCGTATCGATCCGCGTACGCGGCAGGCCGCATTGTCGGTCGCGTTTTCCAGCGGTCCGACGTTTACGCTTGGCGCGCTCGACGTGTCGGGCGTACGGCGCTACCCGGGCCGTATCGTCACGAACATCAATCCGATTTCGGTCGGCGAAATCTACGACGCCGAGCGCATCCAGGAGCTGCAGCGGCAACTGCAGAACACGCCGTACTACGCGAGCGTGGCAATCGATGTCGACAGCGACGTCACGAAGCCGAACGAGACACCGGTCCACGTGAAGGTGAGCGAGTACCCGTACAACAACATGCGCGGCGGCGTCGGCTATGCAACCGATACCGGCGCCCACGTGCAAGGGTCCTATACGTATCTCGACACGTTCGGTGCCGCTTGGCCGTTTTCGGTACAGGGGCGGCTTGATCAAATTCAGCAGTACGGACAGATTCGATTGTCCATGCCGCCCGGTGAACGTGGCTGGGTGAACAGCGCGCTCGCTTCGTACACCAACACGCAAGTGTCCGGCACACGCATTTACAGCGCACGCGCGGGTTTGCAGCGGGCCCGCACGGCGCAGTTCATCGATTACGACTATTCGCTACAGTATTACGCCGACCGCCTCGACCAAAATGCAGTGGGCCCGACGACGAGCCACGCACTCGTGCCGCAATGGTCATGGACGCGCCGTAACGTCGACGATCCGCTGTTTCCGCGCAAGGGCAATCTCGTCCATGTCGAAACGGGCTTCGCCGTGAAGGGCGCCGCGACCGACCAGACGTTCGCGCGCGCTTACGCGCGCGGGGAGCAATACGTGCCGCTGTTCAAACGCGACTTGTTTCTCGTGCGCGCGGAACTCGGCGGCGTTTTCACGAGCGGCAGTTCGAGCGGTATTCCCGCGTCGCTGCTATTCCGTGCGGGCGGCTCCAATTCGGTGCGCGGTTATGGCTTTCAAAGCATCGGCAACAATGTCGACGGCTCGGTGCTGCCGACCAAGTATCTCGCCACGGCGACGGCCGAATATCAGCACTGGTTCACGCACGATTGGGGGGCAGCGGTCTTTTACGACATCGGCACCGCAACGGACACCTGGAGCGAGCGCGTCCTGTATCCGGGCGTGGGCGTCGGCGTGCGCTGGCGCAGCCCCGTCGGTCCGATCAATGTCGATTTGGCGTACGGCACGCGCACACGAAGCGTGCGGCCGTACCTGACGCTCGGCCTCGCGTTCTGACATCCCGAAGCTTCCTGAATCTTTCCGAATCGCATAGACCACCGCATGACGCACGACTCGCCGCCACCGCCGCATGAGGACGCGCCGCACGCTGATGCGCCGGGCGGGGGCGCACCGGGCGAGGCCGGCGCGGCGCATGAGCCCCAAGCGCGCCGGCGCAGGCGGCGCGGCTGGCGTGTGCTCGCGTGGACGGCGCTCGCGCTGGTTTTCGTGCTCATCTTGGCCGCCGCGGGGCTTTATGGCGCGATCGCGACCGAGCCCGGCACGCGGCTCGTTTGGCGCTCCGCCGTGGCGGCGATGGGCTCGCGGCTCTCGGGCCGCTTCGAAGGCGGCACGATCGCGCACGGCGTGCGGCTGGCCGATCTGCGCTGGCACGAGCCGGCGGGCGCGGCCGGTGCGCCTCCGACCGACATCCGTATCGATCGCTTATTGGGCCGCTGGGCGCTGACGCGCTCGCCTTGGCGGTTAACTGTCGACACGCTCGAGGCGGGGACGATCGACGCACGGCTGGCGCCATCGACGAGCCCGTCGCCGATGCGGCTGCCTGCCGATCTGCGCCTGCCGATTCAGCTCGACGTACGCGCGCTCGCCGTCGACAGGCTGCTCGTGCGCAACGGCGCCGCGACGGCCGAAATCGATCGGCTGCGCGCGCACGCCCGCAGCGACGGCCGCCATCACACGGTGTCGATCGACGGATTCGATACAGCCTATGGCGCGCTGACGGCTCAGCTTGCGCTCGATGGGGCGCGGCCGTTCCCCCTTAGCGGCGCGCTCACGGCTTCCGGCTCGCTTGACGGCACGCCGGCGCAGTTGCAGGCGCGTGTGTCGGGCACGCTCGAAGCGCTCGCGGCCGATGTCACGGCCAGCGGGATGAAGCTGGCCGGCCGCGCGCACGTCGAAGCGATGCCGTTCGCGCTCGTCCCGCTCAAGCGGGCGACGATCGCGTTCGATCACGTCGATCCGCGCGTGCTGGCCGCGGGCGCGCCGCAAGCCGACCTATCGCTCGCGGCGACGCTCGCCCCCGTGCCGGGCCCCGGACCGCTCGTCGTTGCCGGGCCGGTCACGATCGTCAATGCGAAACCGGGTCAACTCGACGAGCATCGCCTGCCGCTCGTCGAAGCGCGCGCCGACGTGCGTCTCGACGAGCGCGCGCAGCGGCTCGATCACGTCGACGTGCGGCTCGTCGGCGGCGCCGCGCTCAAGGGAAGCGGAACGTTCACGCACGGGCGCGGACGTTTGGACTTGACCGCGAGCGCGCTCGACTTGGCGACGATCACGCCTTACGTTCGGCCGACCGCGCTCGCCGGGCCGATCGGCATCAAGCTCGATGGCGCAACACAATCGCTTTCGCTCGACCTGGCCGATGCGCGGGCGCGTCTGCGCGCGCGGGCCAACGTCGCGCTCGAGCGCGGCCGCATCGCGCTGCACGAGGTGCGGATCGACGCCGGTGACGGTCGCCTCGAACTGAAAGGCGCGCTAGAGCACGATGCGCGTCAGAGCTACGACCTCAGCGCCACCCTGACGAATTTCGATCCGCGGCTCGTGATGGCGGCGCAACTGCCGACGGTGCGCCCCGCGTCTTCGAATGCGCCGGCCGGTCGTTCGGCTCTCGGCGCCGCCGCCGCATCCGCATCCGCATCCGCATCCGCAAAACCGGCGCATCGCGCGGCGGGCACATTGCCCGAAGCGCGTGTGACGGGGCGTTTCGGGTTGGCCGGCACGCTCGCGCAGCCTGCGAGCACAAAGCTGCGGTTCGAACTCGGCGATAGCGTGTATGACGGCTTTCCCTTGACAGGGGCGGGCACGGTCGAGATGGTCGGGTCGCGGCTTTTACCGAGCGACGCGAAGCTATCGATCGCCGGCAACGATGTCGAACTGCATGGCAGCTTCGGGGGGGCGGGCGATCGCTTGCGCTTTCACGTGCAGGCCCCGCGGCTCGATCGCCTCGGCCCCGGCATCGCGGGTACGGTGCTCGCGGACGGTGATTTGACCGGCTCGCTGGCCCATCCGAATGTGACGCTCAACTACAGTGCGCGCGACGTCGCGATCGGCGCGAACCGCATCGGGGCGGCGACGGGCAGCGCGCGCATCCGCGACGGCGCGGCGGGCGCGCTGGAGTTCACGACGGACGCGCGCGACATCCATACGGACATCGCCGACTTGGCGACATTGACGGCCCATGTAACCGGCACGCGAGCGAAACATACGTTCGACGCACAAGCCAAGGGCACGGTGCGCGGACGGCCCGTCGACATGATGCTCGCGGGCACGGGCGGGCTGACCGACGCGCGCGACGGCTTACGTTGGGACGGCGTGCTCGCGCGCTTGGCGAATCGCGGCATGCCCGCCGTCGAACTGCAAGCGCCGGTGGCCGTCTCGGCCGGCGCGCAGCACGTCACGCTCGGCCCGACGCGGCTTGTCGTCGAAGGCGCGACGCTGGATGCGAAGTCGCTCGTCTACGATCACGGGGCGATTAGCTCGGCCGGCAGCGCATCGAATCTGTCGGTGGCGCGTTTCATTGCCATCCGGCAGATGGTGACGGGGCAGCCGTCGCGGCTATCGAGCGATCTCGTGCTCGGGGCCGACTGGAACTTCACGCTGGGCGGCACGGCGAGCGGCTACGCGCGTCTAGAACGGCGCAGCGGAGATGCGACGCTTTCGACGGGCTACGGCACGGCGGCGTTCGGCATCACGGCGCTGTCGACGCGCGTCGAGTTCACCGCCGGGCGCATGGCTGCAACCGTCCATGCGGCGGCCAGCAGAGTCGGCACGCTCGACGCGAACGTCAGCGCGCCGCTCACACCTGATCGGGCGCGCGGTGGGCTGCTCGGGCTAGCCGCCGACGCGCCGCTCTCGGGCAAGCTCGCCTTCGACGCCCCCGCCTTGAAGACGACAGGCGGTTTGTTCGGGCCGAGTTACGTTCTCGACGGACATGTCGCGTTGAACCTTGTCTTGGCCGGCACAAGAGCGAAGCCGACATTGTCGGGCTCGCTCGTCGGCGACGGTCTATCGGCCACGCTTGTCGACCAGGGTATTCAATTGAAGGACGGCGTCGTGCGCGTGGCGCTGACCGAGAACCTCGTCGAATTGCAGCGCGTCGAGTTCCATGGCGGCGACGGCACCGTGCGCGCGACGGGGGAAATTCGGCTCGATCGCAACGAGCCCGACCTGACGGCGCACATCGTGGCCGATAGGCTCGCGCTATTTGCGGCGCCAGATAGGCAGTTGTCGCTTTCGGGCAGCGCGACGGTCGCGAACGGGGGCGCGGCCGGCGGGCTCGACGTCGACGGCAAGTTCACGGTCGACCACGCGCTTTTCGACTTGCCCGAGCAGAGCGCGCCGCGCTTATCCGACGACGTCGTGATCGTCAGCGGCCACGGTCTGATACACGGCGCGCCGCCGCCCGCTGAGCCGACGAACAAGCCGGTCGGCCGCTTCGCGCCGCGCGCGAGCGTCGTCATCGATCTGGGCAACGACTTCCGCTTCCGCGGCCAGGGCGCCGATCTGGGCCTGCGCGGCGACGTGACGGCGCTGTCGGCGCCCAATCAGCCGCTGCGCGCGATCGGCAACGTGCGCGTGACGGAGGGTTCGACTTATACGTCGTTCGGCCGCAAGCTCGCGATCGAGAACGGCTATTTCACGTTCAACGGGCCTGTCGCGAATCCGGGTGTGAACATTCTTGCGATGCGTCGCAATCAGGAGGTGGAAGCCGGCGTGCAGGTGACGGGCACGGTGCGCGCGCCCACCGTCAAACTCGTCTCGGAACCGAACGTGCCCGACAACGAAAAGCTCTCATGGCTGCTATTCGGTCACGGCACCGACCAGGGCAACAACTTGAGCCAGCAAAGCTCGATGACGACGGCGCTCGCGCTGCTCGGCAGCGCGACGGGCAAGCGCGTGGCGCAGACGATCGGCCTCGATGAATTCTCGGTCGGCCGCAGCGATGTGGGGTTGACCGATTCGCAGGTCGTGATGCTATCGAAAGCGATCAACGACCGGCTGGTGCTCGGCTACGAGCAAGGGCTTCAATCGGCGAGCAATGCGTTCAAAGCCACCGTGAACCTATCGCGCTTCTGGTCGCTTCTTCTTTATGGCGGAACGTTCCAAGGCGTCGATATCAACTACACGCGACGCTTTGACCGATGGCGGCGGTGAGCCTCCTCGGCGCGCGGTGCGGAGCCGCGCAGGCCGCCGCGCGCTTGGGAGCTATCGCGAGTGAGCGATAGCGATAGCGGCAGCGGCAGCGGCAGCTAAGCGAAAAGCCGTCGGCAACTCAACACACACGCATGCCGGGTTTCGCGCCGCTGTGCGGCTCGAGGATATAGAGGCCCGGTTCCGCTTTCCCGTCCGCGCTCGACGCCGCCAGCACCATCCCTTCGGACAGGCCGAATTTCATCTTGCGCGGCGCGAGGTTCGCCACCATCACCGTCAGCTTGCCCACCAAGTCTTCGGGGCGATAGGCAGACTTGATTCCCGAAAAAACGTTGCGGGTCTTTTCTTCGCCGACATCGAGCGTGAGTTGCAGCAGCTTGTCCGACCCTTCGACGGCTTTGCAATCGAGGATGAGCGCAACGCGTAGGTCGATCTTCGCAAAATCGTCGATCGAAATCGTCTCGCTTTGCGTGTCGCTCGCGGTTGCTACGGCCTTCTGCTTGGTTTTGCCGGCCGCAGCGGGTGCCGCCGATGCAGCCGCCGCGGTTGCGCCCGTTTCCGTCGGCAGCAACGAGCCGCGGTTCGCCGCGATCAGCGCTTCGATCTGCTTCGGGTCGATGCGCGTCATCAAGTGCTGATAGGCGTTGATGGGCTGTGTCGACGACAGCGGCGTTTGCGCATCGGCCCAAGCGAGCGGCGCGACGCCGAGGAATGCCTCGACCTTGGCGGCCAAGGTGGGAAGCACGGGCTTGAGCGCGATCGAGAGCAGCCGGAACGCTTCGAGGCTGACGCTGACCGTCTCGTGCAGCAGCGCGGCATTGGCCGGATCCTTGGCTTGATCCCACGGCTTGGCCGTGTCGACGTAGGCGTTGACGGCGTCGGCGAGCTCCATTGCTTGGCGCACGGCGCGGCTGTATTCGCGCGCTTCGTAGTGGGCGGCGATATGCGGGATCGCCTCGCGCAGCGTCGCGAGCAGCGGATGGTGCATCGCGCTGTCTTGCACGCGCGCGTCGAAACGCTTGATGAGAAAGCCCGCGGCGCGGCTCGCGATATTGACGTATTTGCCGACGACATCGCTGTTCACGCGCGCTAGGAAGTCGTCGAGGTTCAGATCGAGGTCTTCCATCGTCGCGTTCAGCTTTGCGGCGAAGTAATAGCGCAGCCATTCGGGGTTCAGGCCCGTCTCGATGTAGCTGTTCGCGGTGATGAACGTGCCGCGCGATTTCGACATTTTTGCGCCATCGACGGTCAAGAAGCCGTGTGCGAACACGTTGGTCGGCGTGCGATAGCCGGCGAATTCGAGCATGGCCGGCCAGAACAGCGTGTGGAAATAGAGAATGTCCTTGCCGATGAAGTGATATTGCTCGGTGTTCGTGCCGGGCTTGATCCACTCCTCGAAATCGAAGCCGCGCTTATCCGCGAGGTTTTTGAAGCTCGCGTAGTACCCCACGGGCGCATCCACCCAGACGTAGAAGTACTTGCCGGGCGCGCCGGGGATTTCGAAGCCGAAGTAGGGCGCATCGCGCGAGATGTCCCAATCGCCGAGCTTCGCGTCGCCGGCCTCGCCGAGCCACTCGCGCATCTTGTTCGTCGCCTCGGGTTGAGCGAGGCCGCTGACCCACCCGCGCAAGAAATTCTCGCAGCGGGTATCGGACAGCCGGAAGAAGTAGTGCGTCGATTTGCGGCGCACGGGCGTCGCGCCGGAAAGGGCCGAATACGGGTTGACGAGGTCGGTCGGCTGATAGGTTGAGCCGCATACCTCGCAGCTGTCGCCGTATTGATCCTTCGCGCCGCATTTCGGGCACTCGCCCTTGATGAAGCGGTCGGGCAAGAACATTTCCTTGACCGGGTCGTACGCCTGTTCGATTTCGCGTGCGTCGATGAAGCCCGCTTGTTGGAGCTTGCCGTAAATCGTCGCGCACAGCGTCTCGTTTTCCCCGGAATCGGTCGAGTAGTAATTATCGAACGAGATCAAGAAGTTGCCGAGGTCGCGCGTGTGCTCTTGCCAGACGCGATCGATCAGCTGTTTGGGCGTGATGCCTTCCTTTTCCGCGCTGAGCATGATCGGCGTGCCGTGCGTGTCGTCGGCGCCGACGTAGTAGACCTCATGCCCGTGCATTCGCATCGCGCGCACCCAGACGTCCGTCTGGATGTACTCGACCATGTGGCCGAGGTGAATCTGTCCGTTCGCGTAGGGCAAAGCAGACGTCACGAGAATGCGGCGGCGGGCGGCGCCCGCGCCGGCTTGCGCGGCGAAATGTGGGGCGGATACGGTCATGGGCGTATAGGGACGTGGGCTGCTAGAAGGAAAGCGTGGATTTTAGCAGGCGCGGGGGGCGCGCAAGGGCCGGGCGACCCGCCGCTGGTGCTGCGAACTGCTGCGGCGCTCGGGTGAGGACTAACGGTTAACGGCTGCTTTTCGGCGCGGCGACCGGCGCGTCGCCAAGCTTTTGGCGACCGAAGACCTGCATAGGGGAGACGGAAGATCGGCCGGTATCCCATTCGACGCGCATCGCTGCCAAAAACTCCCTGGGCATACGCTCATTTTCCTCGGCGAACGTCGCCGACATCGCGTCGGCGATGCGTTCGATCACGGCAGAGGGGTCCTGTACATGACATACGTTGCGTCCGAAGGTCAGCAGTTCGCTGCGTGTCGGATACAACACCGCCTTGTTCAGTTTCAACGCCATAGTATGGTCCGCCGTCTCGATACCGGTTTTCTGGTTCTCATAACGATAGACCGAGGTCGTCACCACATCGAAGAGCGGTGACAGGCGAGGTGGCTCGTGGGCGTCCGGGTGATCGTAGATGAGGCCGAAGTTTTTCAAATGCGCGTCGCCATTGCGTACCATCACCGACAGCACAAAGTATTCGAAAAAGCGAGCGAGGCTCTCATCGGAATTGTTGTCGCAGTTCATGCTGATCGCCAATGCGACCTTCTCGTAACTACTGCTGTACTTGAAATTTGGCTGCACATGATTCTTGCCCATCAGCACGGCCATGTCTTCGAATCCAAGCTGAGCGTCGCCGTTCACGTCGAAGCGCTCCATCACGAACAAGCTTTGATCGTCGGACAGCCAGAACTGCGGCACCTGAACACCAGCGCGGCGTGCGGCACTCATGCACAAATATTCGTTTACCGGAAGGTGCGGATAATCGTCACCGGCGGCTTTCAAGATCAAGCTCGGCGTGGAGGCTGTGATCTTCTCGTCAATCTTGCTGTTCTCGACCTTGTCCGCATCGGGAATCATCACTTTCGGCTGAAAGCCCGAAATGCCTGATTCGAGATACGTCTCCACGAGATGTTCGAAGAGGCCGGCTTGGCTGCCCGTTTTGAGCAGCGTTGCCAGGCCCACTTCAGCCCGCTTTCCGGTCGTTGCTTTGCCCGGCTCGTCGTAGCGCAGTCGTCCAATCTGATTGCCGCCCGTAATCGCCAGCAGTGCCATGTCGTCAAGCTGAATATGCTTGAACGCCCGCTGAATTCGCTCGAGCAGAAAGCCTTCCGGACGGTTCATCGCAAAGGCGGGCAACATTGGCGTTTCCGCGTAGGTTTCCGCGCGCAGTGGCATGGTGAGCGACACTTGCCGTGCGCGCTCGCGCGTATCGTAGGCGAAGACGTGCCGCGACTCCTTCGTGAGGATGCCCGCTTGCCCCTGCGGCGTGCGCACGGTAAGCCGGCGCACTCTATTCGTCGTCACTGAAGATCTCCTTGATCTGGTCGTAATCGGGCCGGGCCGACACGATAGAGAGACCTTTTCCGAGGGCGGTGAGCGCAGCCAAGACATGATGGAGCCCGACGTTCTGCCCGGACTCCAATTGCGTAATCGTAAAGCGCGCGACGCCGGCCTTCTCCGCGACCCATTGCTGAGTGCGTCCTTGCGCCTTGCGTTCGCGCCGGAACGCGGTTCCGAAATCGGGCGCGAAGAGAAGTGGCATGGCGTTCGATGCCCCGCGGTCTTTGTATGACATATCTATCATTTCCAGCCGATATGACGAAAATGTAAGATATATCAGTCAAAGATGCAAGCCGCCTGCTAGCGACTCAAATCGCCTATTGCTTGTCGATGTTGTCACCAAGGCTCGCGCGCTCGTGCGGCTCGCCTTCCTTCCGAATGCGGCCACACGCTTATGAGCTGCGAGACGAACGGGAAAATGTGGATGTACTGTCGATTACGCTAGCGGCGGCTAGGGCGAAGTTGCCCGAAAGCCGGCAAAAAAAACCGGGGCATTTGGCCCCGGAGCAACAACGACAAGAGGAGAATGGTGACGCAGCGGCGTTGGCCAGCCACGTACCGAACATACAGACAGCCAAAATGCCGCCGAGTTCGAAAAATTTTTCGAAAGGTTTACCGGCACATTCTCTCCACCTTCTAGCCCACCTTCCGTCGCTTTTTTTTGCGATGCGCCGATCGGCCGCCGGCAGAGCGCGGCCCGATCGGTTGGCGCCTTACTGCGGCGTAGCGGGTTGATTCGGCATCGCGCTCAGATAGATCTCGACGCGGCGGTTTTGGGCGCGGCCGCTCTCAGTGGTGTTGTCGGCGATCGGGTTGCCCGGGCCATAGCCCGAAGGAGCCAGCCGCTGCGGTGCAATGCCGCGTTGGCTCAGATAGGTCGCCACGCTTTGCGCCCGGTTTTGCGACAGCGTCTGGTTATGCGACGCGCTGCCCGTGCTATCCGTGTAACCGTTGATTCGCGCGACGAGTTCCGGGTGTTGCTGCATCTGCGTCGACAACTCGTTGAGCGTCGGATAAAGCGACGGATTGATCGCGTAGCTGTCCGTCGCGAACGTCACGTTGCTCGGAATGTTGAGCTTGAGCGAGCCGTCCGGCTGCTCGGTCACTTGCGTGCCGGTGCCCTTCGACGCGCCCGACAGCTTGTTGCGAATGGCTTGCCAGTTGTAGCCGGTGACGGCGCCGGCCGCTGCGCCGACGCCCGCGCCGATCGCGGCGCCCTTGCCGCCGCCGAAGATCGCGCCGAGCGCGGCACCGGTCGCGGCGCCGGCGCCCGTGCCCACGGCGGCGTTGGTCCCTTGCTGCGTCGCGCACCCGGCGAGAAGCGCGCCCGCTACGGCGAAGACGGTAAGACGGGTGACGATTTTTGCGTTCATGTTCGTGTCCTCTTCTGGAAAAACTGTTCGCTCACGCGGCTCGCGCGAGGTGAGGTGCTGCGGCAAAGGCGAGACTAGACAGCGCATCGGCCGTACCGGTGCGAGCGATCGGTAGCACTACGGATGCCTATGCTCTCGATGCGACCCTTTGTCGTGTGCCGCTGCGCGAAATTGCCCTGCTTCCCATCTTTTGGCAATGGAACGCAACAAACGTTTTCAATTTTTTTGCGTGCGGGCTTCGAGACGCGTCATCGATACCGGCGGCTATGCCAGGCAGTCGCCTTGGCGCGTGGGATTGGAATCGACGAGCATGGGGCGGGCCTCGGTCGAGGCCGTGA
Organism: uncultured Burkholderia sp.; assembly: GCA_964425025.1. Taxonomy (GTDB): domain Bacteria; phylum Pseudomonadota; class Gammaproteobacteria; order Burkholderiales; family Burkholderiaceae; genus Trinickia. The sequence goes on from CAYRLJ010000057.1 coordinate 25,021, forward strand.
GCTGATCAGCAGTTGCGGATGGCGAGGAGGTGGGAAGCGCGAGCGTTGCGATCGCGCTTAGGAGGACCGAAGAAGGAGCGTAAGTTCGACACCGGTGCACGGACAATCCAGACCCCGCTGGAGAACGGGCCCGCGTGTCGAACCACTCGAGACTGCAGTTATTGCGATGCTGCCGGAGCCTGAGCGGCAGCGCCGTTGTTATGCAGATAAAGCTCGACGCGCCGATTGGCCGCTCGGCCCGCGACAGTCGCGTTCGCGGCGACGGGGTCCTCAGCGCCGTAGCCCTTTGCGGGCAGCACTTGGTTCGTCTGCACGCCGTTCTGCGTTAGGTAGTCCAACACGCTTTGCGCGCGTTTTTGCGACAGTTCTTGGTTGAGTCGGGCGCTGCCTTTGCTGTCGGTATAGCCGCGCGCTTCCACGGTGGCGTCCCGATGCGCCTTCAAATAAGTCGCGAGTTTATCGAGCGTTGCGTAGCTTCCGGGAAGGAGCTGGGCGCTATTCTCCGCGAATGCCGCGTCACCGCTCAGGCTGACCTTAGGCGAGCCGTCCTGTTGTTGGCTGACCGTCGTGCCCGCGGTGTTGGACGTTGAGCCAAACAGGTGCTTGATATCATCCCACGCGTTGGCGACGACGCCACCGACGACCGCTCCGACACCGGCGCCGACCGCTGCGCCGTGCCCGCCCCCGACGAGAGCGCCCACCCCAGCGCCGGCAGCGGCACCCCCGGCGGCGCCCTCCGCCGTACGGGTTCCCTCTCCGGTCGCGCAACCGGCGACCATCGCGCCGGCAATGGCCAAAACACTGAGTCGAGTGATGAGTTTTGCGTTCATGTTCGAATCCTTTGTGAGAACGTTTGCTCGCGCAGTTGCGCGCGACACTGCGACATACCCCGGCGAGAAGAGCCGGCGCATTGGCCGCGCAACGGCGCGCCCCATCGCTAGCCACTACAATAGGGGCGATGGATGTCGATGCGGCCGGGGCGGCTGCGCGAAGGCATCCGGCTACCCAGCTTTTGGCAACGACACGCAACATTGGCTTTCAAGCTATTGTTTTTCCGCAACATTTCTCGCGCGCCGCGCGCTTACGCGATAGCGCCACGCTCGTTTTTCTCGGAGTCGAATCGATGAGTATTGATCGGGCCTTAGTCGACGCCGCTCTTGCGGCGGTCACCGATCCCAACACGGGTCGGCCGTTCGCGGCCAACAAGGGTGTCAAAAGCGTCAGCATCGACGGATCGGCCGTCAGCGCCGAAATCGAACTCGGCTATCCGGCCAAAAGCCAGTTCGACGCCGTGCGTTCGCTCGTCGAGCAAGCGCTCGTAAAAGTACCCGGCGTCGAGCGCGCTCAGGTTACGGTGTCGCAATCGATCGTCGCGCACACCGTGCAGCCGGGCGTGAAGCTGTTGCCGAAGGTGAAGAACATCGTGGCCGTGGCATCGGGCAAGGGCGGCGTCGGCAAGAGCACGACGGCTGTCAATCTGGCGCTCGCGCTCGCTAGCGAAGGTGCGGCCGTCGGTATCATCGACGCTGACATCTACGGCCCGTCGCTGCCGATGATGCTCGGCATCGAGGGCCGTCCCGAATCGCCGGACGGTCAATCGATGAATCCGATGAAAGGGCACGGTGTCGAAGCCAATTCGATCGGCTTTCTCGTCGATCAGGACAACCCGATGGTCTGGCGCGGCCCCATGGCCACGTCGGCGCTCGAGCAGTTGCTGCGTCAAACGAACTGGAGCGAGCTCGACTACCTGATCGTCGACATGCCGCCCGGCACCGGCGACATCCAACTCACCCTCGCGCAGCGCGTTCCGCTGACAGGCGCCGTCATCGTCACGACGCCGCAGGACATCGCGCTGATCGACGCCAAGAAGGGCCTCAAGATGTTCGAGAAAGTCGGCGTGCCGATTCTCGGGCTTGTCGAGAACATGAGCATTCACATCTGCTCGAACTGCGGGCATGCCGAGCACATCTTCGGCGCCGGCGGCGGCGAGCGCATGGCTAAGGAGTACGGCGTCGATGTGCTCGGCAGCCTCCCGCTCGACATCGGCATTCGCGAGCAGGCGGACAGCGGCCACCCGAGCGTCGTGGCCGATCCGCAAGGCCGAATCGCCGAAACCTATCGCGCGATCGCACGCAAAGTGGCGATCCGTATTGCCGAGCGCGCCCGCGACATGAGTTCGAAATTTCCGACCATCGTCGTGCAGGACACGTGAGTCACCATCTGGGGCAATGCTTTCCTCGCGCATTCGCCGTCTCACGCGGCCGGCCCGGGCACGGCCGCAATCGTTCTGGTGCGTCGCGCGTCGGGGTATCATGTCGCCTTCGCTTGAGTCCGGCTCGGCGGCGCGAGGCGCGCCGCGTTCCGGCATGAGGATCGCATGAGAGAAAGAACCGGCGGGCGGCGTGCCCGTCGCCCGAGTATCGTCGCCGCTGGCCTGCTGCTGGCGAGTGCGACGCTCGGCGGCTGCGCCGCCTTCTTCGGCCCCCACGAGAAACGCGCGGACGCGCAGGTCTTGCCCACGGTAGGCAAGGCGGCGCGCGGCACTGTCACGTTCATCGAACGCGCGGACGGCGTGCAAGTGACGTACAACCTGGTGGGTCTACCGCCGAACAGCGATCACGCCCTGCAGGTGCACGAGCGCGGCGATTGCAACGCGGCGGACGGCTCGAGTGCGGGCGCCGTATTCGCGCCGGCGGCCGATAGGCTCAAGAGCGGCGTGCGGCTCGCGGGCGACCTCGGCAACATTCATGCGGATGCGACGGGTGTTGCCGCCGGCTTTATCGTCGCGACGGAAGTCTCGCTCGACGGCGTGCGTTCGGTCGTCGGCCGCTCGGTGCTCGTCGGGCGCGAGCCGAGCGATCCCGAGTTTCCCG
>CAYRLJ010000058.1:0-27574 GCA_964425025.1 uncultured Burkholderia sp.
CGGTATCGAGCAGTCGTGTGGCGTGGAACGGCTCGTGCCCTGGCACACGGATGATCGGCGTCACACCGCCCACCAGCGCGGCGGCGCAAATCTGCGCGGCCGTGTCGATGTCCATCGAGTTGTGTTCCATATCGATGAACAGCCAGTCGAATCCGGCGGTTTGCGCAATCTGCGCGATGTCGACGGTGCGGGCCTGCCGCAGCCCCATGCCGAGTGCCAACTCACCCGCGGCCAGTTGCGCTTTTGCATGATTCTTGATGCTTTGCATGATGGATTCCATTCAGGCGGTGGCGTCGAGCGGCTCGTCGTTCGCCAGTTCGAGGTTGATAAATTTCGTGTCCATGTAATCCCGGATCGCGTTCGGGCCGCCTTCGCGTCCGAACCCGCTGTCCTTGCTGCCGCCGAATGGCGTCTCCGCCGTCGACGCCACGAACGTGTTCACGCCGACTACGCCGGCCTGCAAGCGCTCGGTGGTTTCCAGCGTGTTGCGCATCGAACGCGTGAAGACATAGGCCGCGAGCGCGAACGGTAACCGGTTCGCCTCGGTTATGACTTCGTCCATGGTCGTAAACGGGGTGAGCGTGCCGACTGGGCCGAACGGCTCCTCGTTCATCAGGCCAATGTGCGGAGCGGGGTTGGCGACTAGCGTCGGCTCGTAGAACCAGCCGCGGCCGAACTGCGACGGACGCCGGCCACCGCATAGCACGCTGGCGCCGTCACTCACGGCTTCATCGACGAGGCGTTCGATCGCGTCGCGGCGCTTCGACGTGGTCAGCGGACCGAGATCGGTGTTCTGCTGCAATGGATCGCCGACGCGTAGCGCTCCGGAGCGCTCGACCAGCGCCTTGACGGTCTTGTCGAAGATCGATTCGTGGATATAGAAGCGCGTCGGCGACGCGCAAACCTGCCCCGCATTGCGGAATTTGCCGAGCGACGCGAGATGCGCAAAAGCGCCAATGTCAGCGTCGCGATGCACGATCACGGGCGCATGGCCGCCGAGTTCCATCGTGACCTTCTTGAGGGTCTTCGCGGACATTTCGACGATCTGACGGCCGATAGGCACCGAACCGGTGAAGCTGATCTTCGCCACGCGCGGGTCGGCCATGATCGTCGGCGTAATCGAGTCGGCTTTGCCGATCACCAGATTGACCGCGCCCTCGGGAAACCCAGCGTCGACGAAACAGCGCACCAGCGCCATCGTCGCGCCGGCCGCTTCGTTTGACGGCCGAATCACGATCGCGTTGCCGGCGGCCAGCGCCGGGCCCATCTTGCGGGCCAGCAGCAGCAGCGGGAAATTCCACGGCGTAAAGGCGGCGACCACGCCGAGCGGCTCGTAGTGAACGAGATACCGTCCGCCCTTGACGCGACTTTCATATGACATGCCGAACACGCGGCGTGCTTCGTCGGCGAACCAGTCGATCGACTCAGCGGACGCGATAGCTTCCCCACTGGACTGTGCGATCGGCTTGCCGGTTTCCAGCGCCACGATTCGTGCGAGCTGCGGCGTGCGTTCGCGGATTAGCGTTGCGGCTCGGCGCAGCAGCGCTGAGCGCTCCCACGGTGTGAGCTTGCGCATGGCGGCCGAGGCCTCGGCCGCCGCGTCGATGGCCTCGGTGACCTGTGCCTGCGTGGCCAGCGGCATAAAACCCAGCCGCTGTTCCGTCGCCGGATTGATCGAAAGCTGGCCGTTGTGAGCCGGCGCGGCTTGCCAGCGGCCGCCGAGCAGCAAGCCGTGCTCGCGGTAGTGCGCCTCTAGTTCCATTTGCCTCCTCCTGATAGGTATCGCGGACGTTCCCGGCTGCCTAGGTGGTTTCCCGGCGTGTCCTATTGCATGCACTCTTTTTTATATCAGCACCTTGACACCTAAGTGTCAACACTTTTAGAGTGTGTGTCAGCGAAATGCGATTTATCGCAAACACTTCGCGAAGCCGATTGATGACTAAAAGAACGCCACCGGTGCCGCCGAATGCGTCCTACAGCACTCCCTTTCCATGGAGCGAGACAAAAATGAGTTCGTATTCCCGTCGTACCTTTCTTCAAACCCTCGGAGCAGCCGCGGTGGCGGCAACGGGTACCGGCGTCTTTCCTTCGCTTGCCCGGGCCCAAACCGCGCAATTCAAGCTGAAGTACGCGAACAATCTGGCGCTGTCCCATCCACTCAACGTTCGCGCGAAAGAGGCCGCGGACGCCATCAAGAAAGAAACCGGCGGTCGTGTCGAGTTGCAGATCTTCCCGAACGGTCTGATGGGTACCGATACTGACATGCTGTCCCAGGTTCGTTCGGGCGCCATCGACTTTCTGACCCAAGGTGGCGTGGTGCTGTCGACGCTGGTGCCGGTCTCGGCGATCAACGGCATCGGCTTCGCGTTCAAGGATTACAACCAGGTATGGGCGGCAATGGACGGCGAGCTCGGGAGTCATATCCGCGCGGCGATCTCGAAGGCCGGGCTCGTCGCGATGGAAAAACCGTGGGACAACGGCTTTCGCCATCTCACGAGTTCGGTCAAGCCGGTGCAAAGCCCGGCCGACCTCAAGGGCCTGAAGATTCGCGTGCCGGTCAGCCCCCTTTGGACCTCGATGTTCAAGGCGCTCGAGGCCTCGCCCACCAGCATCAACTTCAGCGAGGCGTATTCGGCGCTGCAAACCAAGGTGGTCGACGCGGAAGAAAACCCGCTCGCGCTGATCGAAACCGGTCGCTTCTATGAAGTCCAAAAGTACTGCTCGTTGACCGGTCATATCTGGGACGGCTTTTGGTTCCTCGGCAACGCGCGTTCGTGGGGCAACCTGCCGCCCGACTTGCAGACCATCGTGGCGAAACATCTGAATGCGGCCGCCGTGGCCGAACGCGCGGACGTCGCCGCACTGAGCACATCGCTCGTGGGGAACTTGCAATCGCACGGCATGGCGTTCAACAAGCCGGACATCCAGCCGTTCCGCGCCTCACTGCAAAAAACCGGCTTCTACGATCAGTGGCGCAAGAGATACGGTGATGAAGCCTGGGCATTGCTCGAGAAGTACACGCAGAAGCTCGCATGAGCGCGGACCATCGAAGAGTTTCCGGAGAACGACTCATGACTTCCCGAGTTCATCCTGAGCAGGTGTTCGCCCACGACACGGGCGGGCCAAAGAACCGACCTGGGGTATCGAACGTGGTGCGCGTCGGCGGCGCACTCGAAACGGCCATCAAATGGATCACCGAAGTGCCCGCCGCGTTGCTGCTGGTGGCCGAAGTCGTCCTGTTGCTCACCAACGTTACCTGCCGCTACGTGCTGCAAAATCCATTGATCTGGGGTGACGAACTCGCGTCGATTCTGTTCATCTGGCTGTCGATGCTCGGCGCGGTGGTGGCGCTGCGCCGCGGCGAACATATGCGGCTGACGATGTTCGTCGCCAGAATGTCGCCGCAAAATCGCGCGTTTGCGGAGACGCTCGGAAATTTCGTCGTGATGACGTTCGTGCTGCTACTGGTACGGCCGGCAGCCGACTGGGCGATGGACGAGTGGATCATTAGAACGCCGGCGCTGGATCTGCCCAATGCCGTTCCCGCGGCCGCGATTCCCGTGGCGGCCGCGCTGATGCTCGTGCTCGCCGTTACGCGGTTGCTCGAACGCTCGTCGCTGCGCGATTGCGTGAAGGCTTTCGCGCTGGTGGGCGGGGTCGCCGTTTCGCTCTACTTCGCACGGCAAGCGCTCGCGCCACTGACCGCGGTCAGCCTGATCCTTTTCTTCGCCGTCGGCGTGATTGCGATCATTTGTCTGGGCGTGCCGATTATGGTCGCCTTTGGCGTCTGCACGTTTGCTTATCTCGCAACCGTCACCGGCGCACCGTTGACGATTGTCGTGAGCACCATGAACCAGGGCATGTCTAGCCTGGTCTTGCTCGCCGTCCCGCTCTTCATCCTGCTCGGCGCGCTGATGGAAGCGATGGGACTCGCCGAAGCGATGATCCGCTTCCTCGCTTCTCTGATCGGGCACAAGCGCGGCGGACTCGCCTACGTGCTGATCGGCGCCATGTACCTGGTGTCCGGCATCTCCGGCTCAAAGGTGGCGGATATGGCCGCGCTCGCGCCGGGCCTGTTCCCGGAAATGAAAAAGCGCGGCGCGAACGAAGGCGACCTCGTCGCAATGCTCAGTTCGGCGGCGGCCATGTCGGAAACCATTCCGCCCAGTCTCGTGCTCATCACGATTGGTTCGGTGACAGGCGTTTCGATCGCAGCGCTGTTCACAGGTGGCTTCATGCCGGCCGTGGTGGGCGCGGTAGCGCTCGCGGCAGTCGTCTGGTTCAAAAGCCGCAAGGAAATCCTGCAAGGCGTGCAACGGGCCTCCCGGGCCGAGATCGGCCGCGCATTCCTCATCTCGCTACCTGCGCTCGCGCTGCCCTTCGTGATCCGCGGCGCCGTGGTGGAAGGAATCGCGACCGCGACGGAAGTGGCGACGATCGGCGTGGCTTACACCTGTGTGGTGGGTTTGTTACTGTACCGCCGCTTCGACTGGAGCCGGCTTTATCCTATTCTGGTCGAAGCGGCCTCGCTGTCCGGCGCGATCCTGATCATCATCGGTTGCGCAACGGCGATGGGATGGGCGCTCACGCAGTCTGGCTTCTCCGCGCAGCTCGCGACCTTGATGATGGCAGCGCCCGGGGGTACGCTCGGCTTCCTGGCGATCTCCGCCATCACGTTCGTGATGCTCGGCAGCTTTCTGGAAGGAATCCCGGCAATCGTACTGTTCGGGCCGCTACTGTTCCCGATCGCGCGCGCGATGGGCATCTCCGACGTGCACTATGCAGTGGTCGTGGTATTCGCGATGGGACTGGGCCTGTTCGCGCCGCCGCTTGGTCTCGGCTTCTACGCGGCGTGCGCGGTCAGTAAGGTCGATCCGTCCACCGCCATGCGCCGCGTTTGGCCCTATCTCGGGGCTTTGGCGACGGCCCTGATTGTGATCGTCCTGGTTCCGTGGGTATCGGTGGGCTTCCTGCATGCAAAATAGAGGTATCGAATGGCACAGACAAGGCAATGGACATGAAAAGCGCGTCCAACGGTGAACCGAACGGTAAGGTAAATGCACGCGCACCCGAGCTGATTGCGTCGAAACTCGACGACATCCGCGATCAGGTGCGCGCCATGATCCAGCGGGGGGACTTGCGCCCGGGCGAACGCGTGAACGAGCAGGCGCTCGCGAACCAGATCGGCGTCGGCCGCAATTCGGCGCGCGAGGCCCTACGCTCGCTTGAACAGGCGGGGCTCGTGCGCATCGTCCCGAACCGGGGCGCGGAAGTGCGGCGGCTGTCGCTCGAAGAGGCAATGGATCTGTACGAGATTCGCGCAGGGCTCGCACGCACGGCGGGACGTCTCGCCGCGCTACGTCTGACAACCGACGAGGAGCATTTGCTCAGTCTCCTCGTCGACCAGATGGATGCCGCCGTCGCCGAACGCGACAGCCGTCTGTATCAGACTCTCAACACCGAGTTCCACCGTCAGTTAATGGCCGCGACCAAGAACCCGCGGCTGATCACGATCAATCAGTCTGTCGAAGACGAACTGACACTTTACATTCACAAGGGCGTGTATTCGTTCTCGCAGATGCAGCGTTCCTCGAAAGAACACCGCGAGCTTTTCGAGGCGCTACGTGCGGGCCAGGCCGACGCGGCTGCACAGGCTTTCGAGAATCACGTGCAGACGGGCAAGAAGCGCATGCTCGACACTGTGTCCACGAGCCCATCCGAACGTTAATGAAATGGGAGTAGCTTGTTGAAAACCATCGTGTTCCTGGACCGCGCGACGCTGTCGGTCGATCTACCCGATTTTCCGTTTCCACATCGCTGGGTCGAATATCCGTCCACCGCGCAGGAACAGGTGATAGAGCGCTGCCGTGACGCGCAGATCGTCGTCACCAACAAGGTGCCACTGCCGGGCGACGTGCTCGCACAGTTGCCGCAACTGGAACTGATCGGCGTGCCGGCCGCAGGCGTCAATCATCTGGATATCGAAACGTGCCGCCAACGGGGCATCGATGTGGTCGCGTGCCCGGGCTATTCGACGATTTCCGTGCCGGAGCACGCGTTCGCACTGATGCTCGCGCTGCGCCGTAACCTGGTGCCTTACTGGCACGACGTTTATGCTGGCGGCTGGAGCGGGTCACCCACTTTCTACGCTGAACTGCATCCGATCGCGGATCTGCACGGATCGACTCTCGGCATCGTCGGTGCGGGTCACGGTGGAAAGCGGCTCGCCGAACTGGCCGGCGCATTCGGCATGCGCGTGCTCTTCGCCGAGCGCAGGGACGCCAGCGTGGTGCGCGAAGGCTACGTTGCATTTGACGAGGTGCTGCGTGAGGCCGATACGATCAGCTTGCATTGCCCGCTTACCGACGAAACGCGGCATCTGTTCGGTCTCGCCGAATTCGAGCAAATGAAGCGCAGCGCGTCGCTCGTGAACACCGCGCGCGGCGGCATCGTCGACGAGGGGGCGCTGATCGAGGCGCTCGACCGCAAGCTGATCGCGAATGCCGCGCTCGACGTCATCGAACAGGAGCCGCCGGCGGTCGATCATCCGCTGTTATCCCGCGCGCGCACGGATTTGATCGTGACGCCACATATCGCGTGGCGGACTCAGGTGGCGATGAAGCGGCTCGTCACACAACTCGCGCAAGGCATCGAACAGCATTACGCGCGGCGCTGAGATCGGCAGTTGACGAGGCAGTGTTGCGGCAAACGCGCCGTCATCGGGTTGCACTGCCGTCGCTCGCGCCCGAAGGCGCGATGCGACACCAGCCCCAGATTCACCCGACAAGCTTGTTCTCGCAGTCATTGACGCTCTCCAGATATCAGACTGAGCTGGAACGCGCGTCGCGTTGCAGACGATCGGCAGTCGATGAGGTTTGAAAGAGCGGATGCCGGCGCGCGAGCAGGAAGTACGCGATGCCGGCCGTCAGCAACGAGAACTCGAAACTCAGATCGCCCCAGCCGAGATAGTCATGCATCAGCGGGCTCACATAGGTCGGCGAGTTCGAGAAAAGGATCGACGCGACGATACCCAGCATCCATGCAATGACGCCCGGCCAGAAGATGCCACCCGTGTACCAGTAGGCGCCGCTGCCCCACTTCATCCAGTCGTCGGCGCGATAACGGCCGCCGCGCATGAAGTAATCGACGACGACGATCGCTGCCCACGGTGCAGTCCAGAACACCATGTAGTTGAGAAAGACCTGGTACATATCGAAGAACTGGCCGTAGAACACGGTGACGACGCGGAACGTGAGCGTGAACAGCGCGATGATGGCGAGCGACGTGACACGGTTGATGGGGATGCGCAGCGCCAGCAAGCCGAGACCCGCCGTGTAGCCGTTCGGCACATTGGCCGCGATGCCGCCGAGGATGATGGCGAACAGCAGCGGCACGATAAACCACGTCGGCAGGAACCGTGACAGCTGGCTGACGGGATCGTCGCCGAGCGAGCCGCCGAGCGCCGTCGCGAACAACACGCCGATTACCTCGCAGAACATCAGCGCGACGAACTGCCCGCCGCCCGCCGCGAGCACGATCTTTTTCCAGCTCGTCTCCGCAGGGAAATAGCGGCTATAGTCCGATGCGAAATTGGCCCAACCGATCGGGTAAGAGAACACGATGCCCATCGCGATCAGCCACGTGCTGAAGGAGCCGCCGCCGTGGTTGACCTGCGATGCGATCGCAAGACTCGTATGTGGCAGCACGAAAGCAGCGAGTCCGGCGAACAGTACTGCGAGCACGATCGCGATCCACTTTTCGGCGGCGATGATCGTCGCGTGACCGAAGATCGCCAGCACGATTTCCGCGGCAAGAATGATCGCAAGCGACACCCACACCACCGCATGACTATGAAATCCGCCCATTTTCAGCAGCGTTTCAAGTGCCTGCGTGGCGACGACGGAGTTGATCGAAAACCAGCTCAACGCCGAAATGAGGCTGACGGCTTTTGGCAGAAACGAACCCAGTTGCCCGAATGAACTACGCGACGTCATGATCCCGGACGTGCCCGTCTTCGGTCCCATGATGGTGGTCAGTCCGAGCACGAAACAGCCGAATGCGTTCCCGGCCAAAATCGCCAGCAACGCCTGCCAGAGCGACAGCCCCTGCGAAAGCGCCAGTGCGCCCGTCACCACGACTACGTAATTCGTGTTTGCGCCGATCCACATTTTGAAGAGTTCGGCGGGCGTGCCATGCCGGTCTTCGCGGGGGATCGGATCGATTGCGTGCTGCTCGATGCTCCATGCCTTGTCGGCGTCCACCTCATGCCGCGCATCACTACTTTCACGAGTGCTCATGGCTCTCCCCTCGCATTTAGGCTCGCGATGCTTTCGCACGCGCTTGCCAGGCTTCGCCCAGTGCCTGCGAAATCCCTTCCACGCAGACGTCGAATAGCAGCTTCCCCTTGTCGGCAGTCGCGGCTGCGGCAGAGGATAGACAGCCCGATGTGGGTGTCCATTCCGGTATCGTCGGAAACACGTCGTACGGCGGGAACGTTGCCGCCGCATGCGTGGGCACTTTCGACAGATCGACCAGATGCGGATGCAGATGCAGCATCAGCGACGTTTCGAGCACGCCGCCATGCTCGACTGCCCAGCCCGGAAAGCCTTCGGGATAGATGCGCGAAATGGTGTCTTCCGTCACGAAGTCCCAGTACGACAGCATCACCACCTGCAGATCGTGAACGCCTTCCCAGCGCAGTTCGCGCAACGCCAGATCGATTCCTTCGACGGCGAACATCGAGTTCTCGAAATGACCGTTTATCAGACAGACCTTGCGCGCGCCGTGACGCGCGAACTCTTTCAGAATGTCTTTCACGGTCGACGACAACGTGTGACCGTCGAGACTCGTGGTGCCGCACAGATGATTGCCGCCGCCGCTCTTTTGCTGCGACTTGTAGCCATATGCGATGGCAGGCGCGACGAGCGCGTCGATCTTCTGCGCAACCGCGATGCCGATCGCCGTCGGCAGTAGCACATCGGGGTTCATCGACATGTGCGGACCGTGCTGTTCCAGCGCGCCGAGTGGAATGAGCACCGGCCAGCCTTGCGCGACACGGCGCGCGTACTCGGGCGCCGCGAGTTCTCCTATTACCACGCTCTGTTTCATGTGAGTCTCCTCCTGAACGAATTTCTCTTATTAGCCTCTATACACGGGCGTGCCTGCGGCTTCATACGCCGCCGCAGGCATGCGTGCTAACGGGCCGTCATGCCTTGATGATGTTGTGCTCCGGCCCATACGGGAAGCCGGTGATGTTCGTCGCGCCCTGCTCGCCGATCACGAGGATGTCGTGCTCGCGATAGCCGCCTGCGCCAGGCTTGCCTTCGGGCAGCATGATCATCGGCTCCATCGACACCACCATGTTCGGTTCGAGCACTGTCTCGATGTCTTCGCGCAACTCGAGTCCGGCTTCGCGGCCGTAGTAGTGCGACAGCACGCCGAACGAGTGGCCGTAGCCGAACGTGCGGTACTCGAGAAGACCGTACTCGGCGTAGATCTTGTTGAGTTCGTTCGCGATATCGCAGCAGCGCGCACCCGGCTTGATCAACTTGAGCCCAGCCTCATGCACTTCGACATTGATCTGCCACAGACGCAGATGCGCGTCCGAACAGTGATCGAAGAACATCGTGCGTTCGAGCGCCGTGTAATAGCCGGCAATCATCGAAAAACAGTTCAGGCTGAGGATGTCGCCTTTCTGCACCTTGCGCGTCGTCACCGGGTTGTGCGCGCCATCGGTGTTGATGCCGGACTGGAACCATGTCCATGTATCCATCAGCTCGGAGTTGGGGAAACGGCGCGCAATTTCACGCACCATCGCCTGCGTCGATGCGAGCGCCACTTCATGTTCGGGCACGCCGTCGTGCACGGCTGCGGCGAGCGCCGCGCCGCCCACGTCGCACACATTTGCCCCGTGCCGGATCACGTCGATTTCTTCCGACGATTTGATCATGCGCATGCGCATCGTCTGCGCGCTGATGTCGACGAACTCCACGGACGGCAGTGCTACCTTCAGCTTGTGCAGCACCTCGACGGGGATCTGATCGAATTCGACGCCGACGCGGCCCTTGTTGTCGATCTCGCCCTGCACCGCGCGGAAGAAGTTATCGCGCTGCCAATCGGTATAGACGATGTTGTAATCGCCGACCGTACGGCGCCACGGCTGGCCACCGTCGATATTCGCCGAAATCGACACGACTTTCTTTTCCGTTACGACAAGCCCGTACCTGCGGCCGAACGAGCAGTATAGAAAGTCCGCGTAATAGTTGATGTTGTGATACGAGGTGAACAGCACCGCGTCGATGTTCTCGCGAGCCATCAGCTCACGCAGCTTGCCCTGGCGGTTCGCGTATTCGATATCGGAGAACGTGTGCTTTGCTTTCTCGCCATTCTCGATACGGATCAGGCTCTCCTGTTTCATTCGCTCAACTCCTTAGTGAAAAAACGAGTGGGTGTGAGCGGATGGTAGGAGCCCGGTGGTTTGAAAATGTTTCTTGATTCGTCAAGCGATTATCTAGAATCGACATCGAGGGTTAACCATCACGACCGCCAGCCGGGCATGACGCTACACCTTGCTCAAGGCTCGGAGCTCAGAGCGCGTTCTGGTATCGGCGCCGGTCGGCGATGGGCGAGATGTGGAACTGCGCCTTGTAGCGCGTAGAAAAATGCGTGAGCGATGTGAACCCCGTGCGTGCGCAAACCTCTTCGAGCGGTCTGGCAGTTCGATAGAGCAATTGCCTCGCGCGCAACAGCCGGATTTCCAGGTACGCCTGAGCGGGCGTCTTGCCGATGCGCTCCTGGAACCAGCGTTCCAACTGCCGTTGGGACACGTCAAGAAACGCCGCAATTTCCACGACAGAAAGCGGCTCTTCGACATTGCTTTCCATTACCTGCAACGCTTCGTCAAGCTTCGCGTGTTCCGCGCCGATGTACTGTCGCAGCGATGTCACCTGGCGCTGCTCATGCGTGCGCCGTTCGGCAATCAGCAGTTCGAGCACGCGCGCCGCAAGCGAAGCGCTGCCGGGCGCGAGGCCAAGCAGATGCACCATCAGATCGAGCGGCGCGACGCCGCCGCTGCACGTGTATCGGTCGCGGTCGACTTCGTAAAGGCGGTTGGACACCGTGAGTTTCGGGAACTGCTCCAGCAGCACGTCCTGATCTTCCCAGTGAATCGTGCAGCGATACCCGTTGAGCAGACCGGCGCGCGCGAGGAAATAGCTGCCCGTGTCGAGGCCGCCCAGCGCCGTGCCATGACGTGCTTGCAAGCGCAGCCAGTCGAGAATCGCGCCGATGCCTTTGCGCGGAATCGGGTTCGGGCCGACGACGAACACTGCGTCGAACTTTTCCGCATCGGCCAATTGCAGATCGGGCATCACGCGGATACCGTCGCTCGAACGCACGTGGTCGCCGTTGGTGCCGATCAGTTGATAGGGGTAGACGGGCCGCTCGACCAGCATGTTCGCAATCCGCAGCGGGTCGACAGCCGTTCCCAGTGCGATCAACGAAAAGTTGTCCAGCAGCAGAAACCCGCAGCGGGTGATGCGCAGATCATGCAAACCCGCATCGATACGATTTTCAGGACTTTCCATTTCAGGCCAGTTGATTCCCGTCGATGGCGATTCGCAAAGCGCATCCCGATACGGTTACCGTTTATCGGTGACGGCGTTTCCTTTTCGTTCCTGAAAAGCCGGCAGCCGCCATCCGTAGTAAAGCGAGGCGAGACGGACTGCGACACAGACAAGCGTGGCTAACCACGGTGTCCACCAGCTCGTCCATCCCAAATAAGACAACCCCGTCTGAACCACCGCGCCGAGCAATGCCGCCGACGCGTAGATTTCCCGCTCGAGGATAGCAGGCACGCGAGAGAGCACCACGTCGCGCATCACGCCTCCGCCGACGGCGCTCACAATGCCGAGCAGTATCGCGAGTTCAGCGCTGTGCCCATAAACAAGAGACTTTTGTGCGCCGGATACGGCGAACAGCCCTAGACCGATCGCATCGAAAAGCAATACCGGTTGACGCAACCGCCGCACCTGCGGATACGCGAGAATCGCAATCGCAGATGCGAGCAATGAGGTGGCAAGATAGCGCCAGTTCGACAAACCCGCTGGCGGAATCGCGCCGATACAAACGTCGCGCACGATACCGCCGCCACATGCAACCATGAATGCAATCGACGCTATACCAAACAGGTCCAACCGGCGTTGCCGCGCCGCGACCGCACCACTGATCGCGAAAGCAAAAGTCCCGACCAGGTCCAGCAGCGTATAGATGGCGTGCAAATTCACGTAGATTTTTCTTGCTTGCCGAACCATGCACCGGCTGCACACAGCATCGCTTCGAGACCCGTGCGCAAAGTAGGATGAAGGACCGGAGCGAACTTCGGTGAATGGTTGCTGGGAATCTCGTTGAGCTTTTTATCCGCCAGCGCCTTTTTGAACTCGTCGGGATCGGTCCCGCCGATAAACCAGAACGCGTACGGTACGTTCCATTCGCGACCGAACACGCTAAAGTCCTCGCTTGCCGCGGCGGGTTGCGTTTCATATGCGCGCTTGCCGAACTGCGCTTCGAACGCCGCGCGCAAGCGCTGCGTCGTGGCGTCGTCGTTGACGGTCAGCGGATAGCTCGACAGGGTGGTGAATTCGGGCTCGCGGGGGGCATTCGATGCGGCGCATTCCGCGCAGCAGATACGGCGGATCGCACCCAGCATGTATTCGCGCACGTCGTCGTCGAAGGTGCGCACATTGAGCTTGAGCGTGGCATCGTCAGGGATGATGTTCTCTTTGGTGCCGGCCTGCAGGGCGCCGATCGTGAGTACCGCGCTATCGCGCGGCGATATTTCGCGCGACACGATGGTCTGAAGACGCAGCGTCGTCGACGCCGCCATGATCACGGGATCGATCGACGTCTGCGGTTGAGACCCGTGCGAACCGCGCCCGAACAGCTTTACCTTGAGACTGTCGCCGGCCGAGAGGATCGTGCCGCTGCGGTAGCCGACCGTGCCCGCCGCACCGACCATCACGTGCTGGCCGAGGATCACATCTGGCTTAGGAAAGCGCGAAATCATGCCGTCGTCGATCATGCTGCGGGCGCCGCGCCCCACTTCTTCTCCGGGCTGAAAAACCGCCATTAGCGTGCCGTGCCATGCGTCGCGATGTTCAGCCATCAGCCGCGCGACGCCCATCAGCCACGTCACATGCAGGTCGTGCCCGCAGGAGTGAGCCACGCCCGTTTCGTATCCTTCTTCGTCCTTCGCCCTGGCCGTGCTCGCGTAAGGCAGGCCTGTCGCTTCCGCCATCGGCAACGCATCCATGTCGGCGCGCAGCATGACGGTCGGCCCGTCGCCATTGCGCAAGATCGCCACCACACCTGTCACACCGATTTCGCGCGTGACCTCATAACCGAACTTCTGCGCATAGTCCGCGACAATTCGCGCGGTCCGAACTTCCTGCATCGACAGTTCGGGGTGTTGATGGAGATCCTTGTAGATTGTCTCGAGCTCTGGCAACAGGCTTTCGATTGCCCCCGCCATTGCCTCTAACAGTGTTGACATGACGACTCCTTGCTTACACAGTGGCCGGGAAAACCCACTACGCGGATGTGCGCTGTTCGTGGTCGAGCAAGCTGCGTGCGAGCTTGTCGAGCAGCTTTTCAAGCGACTTACGCTCGCTTGCACTGAGTGCCTTGACCAGTTCGCCTTCCAGCTCCATACCCAGCGCTTCCGATTCTCGCGCGACTTTCAACCCGTAGGGGGTGGCGCGCAGCGCAATGCTGCGGCGATCCGCTACGTGCGTGTCGCGGCCGATCAGATCCCGCGCTTCGAGGTTAGCGAGAATCTTTGAAAGCAGTGTCTTTTCGATGAGCGCGCGCTGGGACATTTCTTTTGGCGTGATGCCAGGTTCAGAACACGCAAGCCGCAGGACGCGCAACGCGCGAACATCGAGATTCCACTGCTCGCGGTAGACCGCATTGGCCCTGCTGATCAGCAACTCGCTGGTCAGATCGAGCCTGAAGGTCAAAAAGTCCGAATACACGTTCGCTCCCGCTCGTCCACCCGACGATTCGCCAGGCGAGGGTGCCATTGTAGATTGTTAGTTGAAGTTTTCAACTATTTATTGTTCGACGCACCCCGGCAGATGAATGGCTCGCACTACTTCCACTTCGATCCGATCGTCCCGAGCCCGGCCTTCTGCAGGTCTTCCGGTCCCATCACAACGCGAAACTCGCAGTCGGCATTGAACGTGAGAAACCACGGCTCCGCGAACGCCGGAATCTGCGATGGCTCATCGAGGTTGATGACGAGGATAGCCCCGCGTCCACCGCTTTGCTCAGTAAAATAGGCGGCTTCCGGCTTCGCTTCTTCGAGTATTTTTGCCATCACTTCGCCGATGGTGCCGTCGCGAACGAAAGCATTGAATGGCTCGTGGGGAATTCGGATGTTCAGAAGCATGCGCATGGTCATTCTCCTTGCCCGAGGTCCTGAAGGAACGCTTCAAGCATAGGAGATCGTTACCGTAGGAGATAGACATGGCAGACACGTGGCAATTCCAAGTCCGGATCACCGTCGTGCCGGAACTAGCCGATGCGCTGCGGGCCCACGGATCCGAAGAGCGGCGCGGTTTGCTCGAAGCCATCTTGCGTGAGCGCAACGCCTCGTTAAAGTGTCAATTCGATGCCTTTGCCGAATATGTCCAAGAGGCGGAGCATGCAGGCCGGGACCGGTATCCGCTGTACCAGTGGACGAAGGATACGATCGGCAACCCAGATAAAAAGGCGAAGTATCTGAAGTCGTTTGCGGTGTACGTAGGCGGTGAAGAAGTGTACGACAGGGAAACAGCTGACTGGCTGCATGAACGTCTCTCAGCGCTCGTTGGTAGGGCGGGCATCGAAAGCGTGAGCCGGTTCGACACGAACCCGGCCAACAATCCGCAGCCGCCCGTGACAAAGTGAAACAGACGGGCTCCGTTCCAGTCACGCCCCGATCAGCGAGCACGCCATGAGCGCCTCCGCAGGCCGCTTTCGTTAGAATCTGCGTTCGTGGAAGAAAAACGCAGCATTGTCGTCAGCGGTATCCAATCACCGATACCGCTCACATTGTTCATCCTTTATCGGAGGCGAGCGTGCCAGGTTTACTCCCCCATGTCGACCGCGAGGGACTTCTCGAATATTCGGTGGTCTACACCGACCGCTCGGTCAATCACATGTCGCAACGCTTTCAAGGCGTCATGCGCGACATCTCCGACACCCTGAAAAAAGTCTACAACGCGAAGTCGGCCGTTGTCGTTCCGGGCAGCGGGACGTTCGGCATGGAAGCCGTTGCCCGCCAGTTCGCCACGAACAAGAAATGTCTGGTCATCCGCAACGGTTGGTTCAGTTTCCGGTGGTCGCAGATTTTCGACATGGGCGGCATCCCCTCTGAATCGACCGTGTTGAAGGCGCGTCCGGTCGAACCAGGCAGACAGACTGCCTATGCGCCGCCGCCGATCGAAGAGGTCGTCGCCGCGATCAAGGAAAACAAGCCGGATGTGGTCTTCGCGCCGCATGTCGAAACCGCGTCCGGGATGATGCTGCCCGATGCTTATTTGCGCGCGGTGTCCGATGCGGTGCACGCGGTCGGCGGTATGTTCGTATTGGATTGCATTGCCTCCGGTACGGTATGGGTCGACATGCGGGCCACCGGCGTCGATGTCCTAATCAGCGCGCCGCAAAAAGGGTGGAGCGCGTCGCCTTGTTGCGCGATGGTCATGCTCAGCGCGCTCGCTCGCGAAAGAATCGACGGGACAACCAGCACAAGCTTCGCCTGCGATCTTCGCAAATGGTTGCAGATCATGGAAGCCTATGAGAACGGGGGGGTCGCTTACCACGCTACGATGCCGACGGACAGCCTTGCGGCGCTGCGCGACGTGATGAGGGAAACGCAGGCATACGGCTTCGACAAGGTACGAGAGGAGCAGCTTGAACTGGGCAAGCGCGTTCGCTCACTCCTCGTTGGCAAAGGCTTCAAAAGCGTGGCGGCCGAAGGTTTTCAGGCACCGGGCGTCGTGGTCAGTTACACCGACGATGACGGCATACGATCCGGCAAGAAATTCGCCGATGCCGGCTTGCAGGTCGCGGCCGGCGTTCCCTTGCAATGCGACGAGCCTGAAGATTTCAAGACCTTCCGCATCGGATTATTCGGGCTAGAGAAGTTGCATGACGTCGATGGCGCGGTCGCTAGGCTCAGCCACGCACTAGACCGCATTGTCTGACGGGCCGCTCACGCTGACTCGCAGCCCTGATTGCTCTTATTCCGGGGCGGCTGGCGATTCTATGGTCGGTCTTGCGAGCGTGTTGTTGACCCCGAAAGCGGGCGTGGCGATCGTCGAGCTGTTGTTCGTGCTATTCGGCCGAATCCCGTTCGACGAGCCAGCGCCGCTATCCGACTTGGCAACGCCGGGCGTGCCGTAGCCACTCTTTACGGCGGCCGGCGACTTTACGGTTGGCGTCGCCAACGTGTTGTTTTGTGCATAAGCGCCATCCGACAGCGTGAGCGCGACGACGGCCGCGATTAGTGTGCTGGTTGCATACTTCATAACGCGCTCCTTGATTGGACTGGAATTTAAGCGGCGCAGGATAGGGCTTATCAGGCCGGTGGCGGGCAGTACTGACGCTATGCCGTGAAACCGGCAGCACGATATGGAATCCGTGCCACGTAATGCGAAGCATACGAAAGCGGGTGCAGATAATTAACCGCGTTGTTTGCAATGGTGAATTTCGATTTCCGAGAAATCCAGTGAGCCTAATGCGCCATGTTCCGAATCGGAGCATAGGACGGGGCGGTTTTTGAGCTAAACGCTACGAAGTAGGCAAACTAGGGAAACGCTGATCAATGAGTTCGCCGCCAGCGAATAAATCAGTGTTTCCTTAGGTCTCGGTGCGCTCATCAAGTGGTTGCCCGGCACGCGCGTGAGGTGTGCTTCTTCGATGCGCGATCCTCACGAATAGAGGACGATGCATGATTCGCTTCGCTAGGCTCGCAATTCGCGGCGCGCCCGGGGCAAGCAGTGTCGCAACGTGAACAGCGCGGCCAAGCCAAGCAACACGGTTGCAACCGGGAATGTCTTAGCGGTATTGAACGCGATCTCGCCGGGACGTTCGCCGACCAGCTCCATTCGACGCCGTGTCATCGCGGTGCCTAGCGAATGCAGTTCGTTTTTCAACACGCGCTCGGCGTCGGGCAGTAGGATCGTTTCTTCATCGGCGACATGGTGTACGACTTCGCGCATCAGTTGATGAAAGAGCCCGTCATACGCGGCATCTTCAGGGCCCGTCGCGCGAAGTTTTGCGATCGTCGCGCGCATCTCGTCATGCTCGGGACGGCTCTTTGTCAGTGTCTCTTCGGTGCCGAGCGCGCGGTCCAGCGCCGGATAGAAGATTTCTTCCTCGAGCTGCGCATGGATTTCCACGGCGGCGCACACGCCGTTGACGATTGCGCGCTTGCGCCACCACGGCGTGAACGCGTGGTAGCGGTGCGACGCCGCGAGCACGTGCATGTGGTCGAGGCGGATCATGGCAGTGATCGACGGCGACAGCTTTGAAGCGTTATCTCGCATGTCAGTTCTCCTGTTGGTTGCCGCATGCCGCATTCCCTGTGCCCGGGATCGCTCAGTACTCGTCATTACACGCAACTGCTCGTCGCACGGAACGGAACTTGCTGCCTGGCCCGTGTTTCATCTCCTGCCCGAGGAACCCGACCGTGAGCAAAGACACGAAAGCCCCTTCCTATCCCTTCGCGTCCGGCGGTTGGGGTTCGCTGAAAGCAGTCGCCGGCATCTTGACGCACGAGAAGGTGCCGCTAAAAGACAGCGCCATTTTGCTCAAGCAGAACAAGCCCGATGGCTTCCAGTGCGTTAGCTGTTCGTGGGCTAAGCCGGCGCATCCCCATACATTCGAGTTCTGTGAAAGCGGCGCAAAAGCGACGGCATGGGATACGACACCCAAGCGCATGACGCCGCAGTTTTTTCAGCTCAATACGGTGACTTCGCTGCTCAGGTGGCACGATCACGATCTCGAAGAGGCCGGCCGGCTCACCGCGCCCATGCGATACGACGCGGCGGCCGACAAGTATGTCGAAGTGAGTTGGGACGAAGCATTCGCGGAAATCGGCAAAGAGTTGAATGCGCTCGATCCCGAAGCGGTCGCCTTCTACGCATCGGGGCGCGCTTCGCTGGAAACTTCCTACATGTATCAGCTTTTCGCGCGCATGTACGGTTGCAATAATTTGCCCGATAGCTCGAACATGTGCCACGAGAGCTCGAGCGTGGGATTGAAGGAAGCGATCGGCGTGGGCGTCGGCACTATCACACTCGATGACTTCGAAAAGACCGATCTCATGTTTTTCTTCGGGCAAAACGTCGGCACCAACAGCCCTCGGATGCTCCACCACCTGCAAGACGCGCGTAAGCGGGGCGTTCCGATCATCACGTTCAACCCGCTGCGCGAGCCGGGGCTCGTCTCGTTCGCGAATCCGCAGTCGCCCGTGCAAATGCTGACGCCCGCGCACACGCAGATCAGCACGCAATATCATCAGGTCAAAACCGGGGGCGACACGGCAGCCATCCTCGGTATCTGTAAAGCAGTCATCGAAGCCGACGATGAAGCAAAGGCGCAAGGCCAACCTCGAATCATCGACGTCGCGTTCATCGAAGAGCACACCACCGGTTTTGAGGAATTCGCCGCATGCGCGCGTGCAACCGAATGGGGCGACATCGAAAAGGTCAGTGGTTTGGGGCGCACCGCGCTTCTCGACGCCGCCGCCGAATATAAGCGAGCCAACGCCGTGATGGTCCACTATGGGATGGGATTAACCCAACACCGGCTCGGCGTTCAAAACGTACGGATGGTGTGCAACCTGCTCTTCCTGCGTGGAAATATCGGGAAGCCGGGGGCGGGCCCGTCGCCGATACGCGGCCATTCGAACGTTCAGGGCCAGCGTACCGTCGGAATCACGGAGAAACCGGAACTCGCACCGCTCGATCAGCTCGCAAAACAGTTTTCCTTCGAGCCTCCACGGAAGAAAGGCTTGAACACGATCGAAGCGTTCGAAGGGATCGTGAAAGGTGAAGTCAAGGCCGTCTTCAACCTCGGCGGAAATCTCGTGCGGTCCGTGCCGGATCGTCTCCAAACGGAGCCGGCCTGGGGCCGTTTGCGCTTGACCATCAATGTGGCAACGAAGCTTAACCGCAGTCACCTCGTGCATGGCGAGATCTCCTATGTGCTGCCGTGTCTGAGCCGGATAGAGTTTCATCGAACCCCGCTGGGCGAGCAGGCGGTATCGATCGAAGACAGTACGGGATGCATGCATGGATCGAAGGGGGTGACCGAACCGGCCAGCGACAAAGCACGGCCCGAGCCGTTCATCGTCGCGGGTATCGCGAAGGCGACGCTCGGCGAGCGCTCGACCGTCAACTGGGACGCGTGGCGCGATGACTATGCCCTCGTGCGCGACGAGATCGAGAAGACTTATCCGGAGATATTCCACGACTTCAACGCGCGCATGTGGACACCGGGGGGCTTTCACCGCCCGCTTGCCGCGCGCGAACGCAATTGGAAGACGAAGTCGGGCAAGGCCGAATTCCTCGCTCCGCATTCGTTGGGGGAGGACCCGGACATGCCCGAGCAATCCCCGCAAGCGCTGCGCCTGATGACGCTGCGCAGCGACAGCCAATTCAACACGACGATCTACAGCATTGAAGATCGCTTCCGCGGTGTAAAAGGCACGCGCATGGTGATTCTGATGTGCAAGGCCGACATCGAGAAACACCACCTGAGCGAAGGCCAGAAAATCACGTTGCAGACGATCGCGGACGATGGCATCGATCGACGCTTGGAGGGGCTGGAAATCAAGGCTTACGAAATTCCGGAAGGCTGCATCGGTGGCTACTATCCGGAATGTAACGTCCTGCTGCCCCTGTGGCACTACGCGAAGGAAAGCAAGGTGCCCGCAGCGAAGTCGATCCCCGTACGAATCGTCTAATGCATCGCAGGTTGGCTGGCCCGAAGGGCGGGGCGTGCAAGCCCCGCCTTGCGTCATACGGTGCTCGGTTTCAATTTCAATCGCCGAAACGTTCCAATTCGCTTGCAACCCTCGCCACGATTGCAAGAAGGGCTTCGATATCGACAGGTTTGACCAGATGGCTGTCGCAACCCGCCGCCGTCGAGCGGGCGTGGTCTTCCGGTTGACCGTAACCCGACAGGGCGACGATCTGCAGGCGCGTACCGGATGCTTGCCGCTCCCTGAGCCGGCGCGCGACCTCATAGCCGCTAATGCCTGGCAGACCGAGGTCGAGAAATACGAGCCGTGGTTTGAAGGTAGCCGCGATCTGGAGGGCTTCTTCCCCGCTATGCGCGGTCCGTACGTCATGCTTGTGCAAGATCATCCCAAGCGATAGCGCCGCGTCGGCGTTGTCGTCGACAATCAGGACAGGCAAGCAGCCAGACGGGCTTTGCGCTTCTTTGGTTGCATCCGTCGCCTCGGGGTGACTGACTGCGCAGACCGGGAGACGTATTTCGAATTGGCTTCCCTTGTTCTTCCCGCCGCTCATGGCAACAATCGTCCCGCCGTGCATTTCGGTCAGCGTTTTACACACCGATAGGCCGATGCCGAGACCGCCTCTAGACTGCTCGCCGTGTCCGGAGCCTTGCACGAATAGATCGAACACGTGGGGCAGCGCGTCGCCGGAAATCCCTGTGCCTGTGTCCGACACACTGACGCATACCTCGCGACCCACGCGCGTCACGCAAACAACGACCTGGCCTCCATCGTCGGTATATTTGATGGCGTTATCCAACAGGTTCGAAAACATCTGGGTCATCCGCGCGGGATCGCCGTCGACGTAGACAGGCCCCTCCGCTGGCAGACGCACGATGTCGTGATGCCGCTGCTGAGCAGCGGGCATGGTGATCTCGAGCGCATGATCGACCGCCCGGCCGATATCGAAGACCTCCCGCCGCAATTCGATCTTGCCCGTGGTGATCCGCGAGACATCGAGCAGATCGTCGATCAGATGCGAGAGATGGCCCGTCTGGCGTTCGATGACGCTGCGCAGCCACTCCCGTTTAATCGGATCGGCTCCCGCGCCGTGGCCCAACAGATGCGCCGCGTTGCGCACGGGAGCCAGTGGATTGCGCAGTTCGTGCGCAAGCGTTGCGAGAAAGATGTCCTTGCGCGCGTCCGCGTGCCTCAGCTTTGCCTCTGCGTCAGCTCGCTCGGTGACGTCGCAGAGGCTACCGACGAATATGTAGTCGTCTGGCTGACCGAGAGGACGAAAATGGCCGAACATCTCGACGGTTCTGAGCGCACGATCTGCTACTCGCGTCAGCCGAAACGCGACATGAACCGGCCGGGCCGACACCAGGCTCGACTGGAAATGGGACATCAGCAGTTCGGCGTCGGCCGGATGAACGATCGTCATGAATTCGCCCGCCGTCAGCGGACCGCGGCTCTCCGGCTGTCCGGTGATCTCATACATCTGCCGGTTTTCCCACACGCCTGTGCGTGAGGCGCCACGCCATTCGAAAATGCCGATGCCGGCGGCACTCGTCGCGACGCGCAGCCGCTCCTCTGTGTCCTGCAGCGCAGTCATCGCATCTCGCAAGCCGTTCTGTGCGGCTGAGACTTCGGCGGCCTGGCGTTGCAATTGCGCCTCGATCGCAGCTTCAATGATCGAGCGAAAGGTGCGCTCGACGATCTCGTGAGCGCGCATATGCGCCTCGACCAGCGCGGCGTGAGTGCCGAAATAGGCGCGGATTTCCTCTTTCAGATAACGCTGGACTCGTTCGATGTTGCGAAACAGATCCGTGACCCGCCAGTCCGCTGGCCACAGCCCGTCGGGCTGTGCAACATGATCGTCCTCATTCGGCGGTTCGGCGCGATCCCCTCGTTCCAGTGCGCTGCATACTTGCGAGAGCACGTAGGCCAGATACCGAACCGGCCCGCGTTCGACGACCGCGTCCGTGCGCGTGTGCTCCGGCGGCGTCTCAGCGAGCCAGCGACGCAACAAGCGACGCCGGGAACGCACCAGTTCACGCGCCAAGCTGCGCAACGTCATATCGGCCCGCGCATCGATCAATGTCTCTCGATTCATGGATGCACCCGTTGCGCGGCGACGCCAGCCCTGAGGTGCCCGCAGCGGGAGGCTGGTTCGTAATATGTAGGACAGCACATCGTAAAGAAGTACTAAGAGACACGGGAGTGTGCCCCTGCGTTGATGCACGAGTAATAAGGGTTAACGTTAGATGCGATCGATAGAAAACGATCGTTCGTGTTTCATCGTTTTCAATGTCCACCCGTCTGGTACGAGCGTTGCTCGGGTTCCCGCGTGCATGCGCTGAAGGCATCGCATTCACGCAGGAGGGTTGTCATCATTCACGACCGGATAGCCGGTCCACGCTCGGTTCGCACATGTGCAACGGGCGGCACAAAGGGGAGCGCAACATGGAAACGGACAAGACCACGGGCATGGTCCGCGAAGCGGCGGGCGGGGCGCAGGAGGCGCTGGGCGACATGCTCGGCGATGCGAGTATGCAACTATCCGGCAAGGCGAAGGAGCTATGCGGAAAATCGCAGCAACTCGTAGCCGACGCGGCGTTAGTCGCGCGTGAAGCGATGGCCGAAAAGCCGCTCGCGGTGCTGGGCGTGGCGGTCGGCGTCGGCATCGCACTCGGCGCGCTGTGGGCGTGGAACCGCGATTAGGTCATTGAGCCGCCACGGCGCTCGCTGACAACGCCATCGCAGGAGGAGGGTCATGTCGATTCATTCGAAGCTCGGCCGTTGGCGCAATGTGTCGCGGTTCGTCGTCGCCCGTCTGTCCGACTACGGGCAACTGATCTCCATCGAATTGGCCGAGACTCGCGTACGGTTAGTGCGCGAAGTCATTGCGCTCGTCGCGCTTGCGGTCAGCGGGCTCTTCACCCTGTCGTTCGTATGCATCGCCTTGATTGCGACCGCGTGGAACACGCGCTACTTTCTTGCCGTGGTGTGGGCCATCGCAGGGTTGTGGCTACTCGCATCGATCGTGGCGATGCTGATCATTCGAGCGCAACGGCCGGCACAGTCGTTCCGCGTGTTGAAGAACGAATTGCAGGCCGACTTCGAAACGGTCAATGAGGCACTGAAATGAACCGCGCTCAACTTCGTCGAGACCTCGAGTCGGCCACGCTAACCCGCATGGAGGCTACGCGCACGCAATTGCTCGCTGCCAACGTTGGCCTGCGCATGAGCGAACATGCGTCCAAGCGCGGCGACAACGCACTCACGCTTTGGAATATCGGGCGAGCATTGAGCGCGGCGCCGAGCGTTACACTGCTTGGCTCGGTTTTGTTTGGTTCGCTGCTCGTCGGACCGAGGCACGTCGTACCCCTTGTGCTGCGCAAGGGCCTGACCGGCCTGATCACGCGAAATGTCAGAGCTTTGGTGGGTCGTTGAACTGTGTCGCCCGGTCGACTAGGTGGTGACTACACCGAGCCGCCGTGCCGCATGCGTTCGAAGACATCGGTCGATTCTGTCAACACGCGGCCCCAGTAATACTCGTGGCTGCCGATTCGACGCGTGTTCGGCCCGCCCCCCGGCGTAAACGTCAATTCTCCGAAATACACTTTGCCGCCCACCGAATAAAGGTCTACGCGAACATAGCTAGCTTGCTCAATTGCTCGAATGACGTCTGCGATTTATCGCGCACGCCCTCGACGCATGCGCATCCATGATTGAGTGGCTTCGTCAGATCATGTGGCCCTGTTGCTTACGGTCGATAGCAAGGGCGAACCTTCGCTTGGCGGCATAGTTCGGACCAACGTTGCAGGAGCGCTTCAGTTCGCCCGCTGTGTCATGTGCGACCGGGCAGCGTTTACCCGCCTTGGCTTGATCGTCTCGTCCTTTATGATCGGGGATGCGGTCACGGCGCTCAAAAGATGTTTACTTTCACAGTGCGCGCTTGGGGAGAAAAAAATGATCAAACAAGTGGCTGCAGCCGCGATGTCCACGCTCATGATGAGTGCCGCTTTTGCATCGGGTCAATCCTGCGGCTGGCAGTTCGTCGAACAATCGGTTGATGGCCGCCTGCAGCTATATTTCAATAGTTGTTCGGTAAAAGTGAAAGGGGCAACCGCCTCCGTATCGGTACGCTATCGGTACAACTGGGCTTTCTACTATAAGTACCAGCGCGTTCTCTTCCAAAAGCAGTATTGGGTTTTCGATTGTGCAAGCCAGCGCTTTGCGGCAACAAAACAGATTTTCTACAACATGCACAACCGAGCCTACGCATTCGTTTCGCATAATCCGCCCACGTTTACTCAGGAGGATTCGATCGTTTACTCCGTAGACATGAAGGTTTGTCCGAAAACGGGCAAATAGGCGCGGCGATCGCCTTGACCCAATTGTCCATGAAGCCGCCTGCATATTTTTGAAGGTCCGCTCCTTGCTGATGTTTCTGAGGCCGGGGACGGCGCTCTTCGACGCAAATTGGAGACAAAGTCATGACAGCCGGGGCAACGCGTGCAACGTCGTCTGCGCCACGCGCGGTTTACTACGCTCTCGCTTCGAACATCGCGGTAGCCACCTGCAAGTTTGGCGTCGCTTTCTACACGAACTCGGGGTCTGCGCTTGCCGAGGCCGTACACTCGAGCGCGGACTGTCTAAACCAACTTGGCCTGCTCGTCGGTCATCGTGCAGCACGAGCTCCGCCCGACGACCAACACCCGCTCGGGTTCGGTCGCGAGACCTATGTCTATGCAATGCTCGTAGCGATGCAACTCTTCATTATCGGAGGCGTTGCCTCGATCGCTATTGGCGGATTTCGAGCCCTACATCGTTCACAGCTTGAACACCCGCTGCTCGCGGTGGGCGTTTTGTGCGTGTCCGGCGTCATCGAGGCGGTTGCTCTAAGAGCATCGATTCGCACTATCGAGCCCGGTCATCGTGCGCGCGGGCTGTTGAACTGGTTTAAGGAAAGCGGCAGGCCGTCCGTGATGCTTTCGGTCAGTGAGGATTTTGCTGCCGTAGCGGGCGTGCTCGTCTCCCTCGCGGCCGTCGGCATTGCAGTGTTCACGGGAAATCCACTTTACGATGCACTCGGCAGTATCGGGGTTGGCCTTGTTCTGATGATGACCGCGCTGTACTCAATGCGAGAGATCAAATCACTTCTCGTGGGCGAATCAGCGCACCAGCATGTTCGTGAGGAGATGTGCGCGTGGTTGACCGAGCGCGCGGAAATCCGGCGCGTCGTCAGCCTGATCGCATTGAAATGGTCGGAGGATTTGATCATTGCGATTCAAGCCGAGCTGGAGCCCCACGAAAGTGCGAGTGAGTTGGTGCGGACGATAGACCGAATCGAACACGACTTGAAGGCGCGTTTCCCCTATGCAAGGTGGATATTCTTCGAGCCCGAACTGCGAGAGCACGGCCGAGAGCCGCTCTAGCAATTTCATCGAATCGCGGCGCGCGATCAGGTGTACGCTAATGGGTCTGCACGACGCGCAGGAGGCGGTGTATGGAACGAGAACTAAAGCTGCGGGCTTCCAGTGAAGACGTGGGCGCCATACGTCATTTGCTTGAGCAGCGGAAAGCGGCGCACAAGCGCCCCGACCTGCTGACCAGTACTTATTTCGATACGCCTTCGCTCGCATTCCGTGAGTGCGGGGCTTCGTTGCGAGTGCGGGCCGTCGGCAAGGAGAAAGTCCAGACGTTGAAGCGAGCAGGATCGCCGCAGGCGGGCCTTTTCGATAGAGATGAGTTCGAGATGCCTGTCGAGAGCGATGTGCCCGTTCTCAAGTTACTGCATGAACACATCCCCGCCGGTAGCGCGTGCGGCGAGCTGATACGCGACGAGGCAACTGCCGCACAGCTGACCGCCGTATTTGTGACGCGGATAAAGCGCACGGTGTTTTCGCTGAGTCTTCCGTCCCAAGCCGAACTGGAGATAGCGCTCGACGAGGGAACCATCGAAGCCGGCTCGGCTTCCGTGCCGATCGCAGCGGTGGAACTAGAGCTAAAGCAGGGGCAGGCCGACAGCTTGTACAACTTCGCGCTCGAGTTGCTCGAATCCGCACCGCTGCAAATGGAACATTTCAGCAAGGCCGATATCGGTTACGGCCTGCTCGTCGCCGAACACTGCCCGGCGGTGAAAGCGCAGCCGGTGCAACTGAACAAAGGCGATTCAATCGAAGACGCCTTCTGCACCATCGCGCGCAACTGCCTAGATCAGATCCACGCGAATGAATGCGGCGTCATATCCGGTCACGAGCCATCGAGCGTCCATCAGATGCGTGTAGGCCTTCGCCGTTTGCGCTCGGCGCTCAGTCTATTCGGAAAAGTCATTCCCGCGTTTGCCGGACTCGACGACGAACTGCGCTGGATCACATCCGAACTCGGCGCGGCTCGAGATTGGGAGGTGCTGGCAGGATCGACGCTCGAACGCGCCGGCTCGGGCAGCAATCCGGATGAGGTTCTGCGCGTGCGCGAGGCATGCGAGCAGATTGCCGTCGACAACCGGAAGCAGGCGGCCGCTGCAGTCGAATCCGTGCGCTACACGCGCCTCGCGCTGCAACTCGCGTTGTGGTTGCACCGCAGAGGCTGGCGAGATGGGCTCTCCGACGAACAGCGCGAGGCGCTGGGTAATCCAGCCAGACAATTCGCGGGGGATGTCTTGTGCCGTCGTCACAGGAAACTGATTCGCCGCGGCAAGGGTCTGGCCGGTCTCGACGACCACCGGCGCCATCGCGCCCGCATCGCGGCAAAGAAAGTTCGATATGCCACCGAGTTCTTTTCGTCGCTGTATTCCAAGCGGGCCGTCAAACATTTCGTGAAAGCCCTCACCGCGCTCCAAGACGATTTGGGCTGGCGAAACGACGCCGTGGTTGCCGATCAGTTCTTGAAAAAGCTGCCTGAAACGTCACCGGAGACGGCTGGGGGCGCTGCGTTTGCACGAGGTTTCCTCGCCTCGCGGGTCGCTGCCGATCGTCAAACGATGAAGACGCTATGGAAGCGCTTTAGGCGCCTCTCACCACCGCAATAAGCTGTTGATTGACGCCGCCGGTCGCGCACTACCCTGAGCCCGTTGCGCCAGGTGCGGTAGCGCAAATATATCGCGCGTCCGCGATCGAGCCCAATGGAAAATCATCGCTACAGGGGTGGCCGAAGACGCTTGCCCGGGGCACGCAGACTAGCGCAAGCGGGCGACGCGATCCCTTGGCGCCGCTTACGCCGCCCCGTCTGTTATTGCATGCGAATCGGCGAAAGTGGCGTGGTTCGCGGTCTCTTTGTCCTTGCTAGCGCGCGCGACTTGTTCTTAAACTGGATTCATGCGTGGGCTGGCTGCGAACGTGAAGGACTAACCATTTGCGGCTACGCGTGTGATGAATCGGTGCCGAGGCTATGCAATAGCTGTTCTATCTGTCGATAAAGTTTGCCGAAAGGCGCTGCCGCAAAACAACAGACTCGATGGAGCGCAATGAACGACTCAATTCGTCCACCTGCAACTGCAACTGCAACGTAAGCACCTCGCGAAGGCCGTTCGCAACACGGCGCGCACGTGAGGCATGATCG
>CAYRLJ010000059.1:0-2944 GCA_964425025.1 uncultured Burkholderia sp.
AGCGGCGCCCTTACAAGGCGTAGGTCGGGAGTTCGAGCCTCTCAGCACCCACCATTTCCGTTTCGCGATTCGCTTCCAAGAGTAGGTCCATAGAGATCTGCTGCAGTACCCTGAAACCCGCATGGCTACCGGCTCTGCGGGTTTTTTATTGCCTGCGGACCGGGTAGATACGTCCATTGGGGTCCGGCTGGATCTGAGCTTTTTTGTTGTGTGTTTTGTTGTATTGGGTTTTGATCCGTTCGCGAACTCGCGTATGCAACAAACCTGCCATTTCGAGGATGCACCTGTAAAGACTCCCGTTAATCTCCTGCTCGGTGAGCCCTATCCCCCGCATGTTCCTGTCCTCCATCGTGGTGCACTCGTATAGCCCGTCGAGCTGATCGCGTTCCTGCGGCGACTGCTGGCGCTCGGGCGGGGCCGAAGCATGCGTTTTTCGCACGTTCGGCTCGACAATAAATCGTTTGTGATGCCTTCCGCGTGCGCGGATACTGCTCTCACCTCAGAGACGCCCGATCCTGATCGGGCGGACGAGACAGACAGGGCATCACATCATGCGATCGGAACACAACTTCATTAACGGGCAGTTCGTCGAGGCCGACCGGCCGCGCATCGCTGTCCACAATCCCGCTAACGGCGAACTCATCGGCCACGTGAGCGCCGCGAGCGCTGCCGACGCCGCGCAGGCCGTAAAAGCCGCTATTGCAGCGCAGCGCGCCTGGCGTCGTTTGCCCGCTGCCGAACGCGGCGCGCTGCTGAACCGCTTCGCCGACGCCATCGAGGCACGCGCGCCGGCCATCGGCGCGGCGCTTGCGTCGGAGTCGGGCAAGAGCGTCGCGGACGCAACGTCCGAGGCGCGCTACGCCGCCGAAATCCTGCGCTACCACGCGCAATGGGCACGCCGCATCGAAGGCGAAGTGATCCCGAGCGACAGCGCCAACGAAAACCTCATTCTCATGCGCGAGCCGATCGGCGTCGCCGCGTGCCTGATTCCGTTCAATTTCCCGATCTATACACTGTTGCGTAAGATCGCGCCCGCGCTGATTACGGGTAACGCCGTGGTCGTGCGGCCGAGCAACAATACGCCGTGCTCCGCATTCGAGGTAGCGCGCGCGGTGCAGGAAGCCGGACTGCCAGCGGGCGTCGTCAATTTATTGGCGATGGACCACGACACGGCGGCGGTGCTGTGCACGCATGCGGGCGTCGGAATGATCACGTTGACGGGCAGCGTGGGAGCGGGCCGCAAGGTGCTCGACTACTGCAAGGAAAACATCGCCAAGCCTTCGCTGGAACTGGGCGGCAAGACGCCGGCCATCGTCGAGGCGGACGCCGATCTCGAGGCCGCGGCCACGGCGATCGTGCGCTCCAAGACCACCCATTGCGGTCAGCTCTGCACGGCCATCGAACGTGTCTACGCGCAGGAATCGGTGCATGCGCGCTTCGTCGCGTTGTTGCGCGAGAAGATGAGCGCGGTGCGCTTCGGCGACCGCGCCGCCGACGAAACGCGCATGGGGCCGCTCGTCAACGCACAAGCTCGCGCGACGGTGCATGCAATGGTCGAGCGCGCCGTGGCCGAGGGTGCCGTGATCGAAACCGGCGGTTTTCTGCCGGAAGGCCCGGGTCACTTCTATCCGCCCACGCTGCTGAGTCACTGCCGCCAGGACATGGAGATCGTGCAGGAAGAGATCTTCGGACCCGTGCTGCCGGTGCTGTCCTACGGCACGCTCGACGAAGCTCTGCGCATGGCCAACGACCACCAGTTCGGCCTTTCGTCGGTGCTCTATACGGAGCGCTATCGCACGGCCATGCGCGTCGCCAATGAAATCGAGGCCGGCGAGCTCTACGTGAACCGGACGCCCGCCGATCCGTATCAAGGTTTCCACGCGGGCTGGAAGCGCTCGGGCCTGGGCGGCGACGACGGCAAGCACGGCATGCTCGAATTTACGCAGACGCGCCTCGTCGTGATGCCGTTCTGACGCCCGAATAGGGATGACTCACACTTCCTCAGCCTGAAACTGCCTCGATCATGAAAGTCGTTGCAATGCAAACACACGTCGTCGCGGTGCCTCCTCCGCACCTCGGCGGCATGTACTGGATTTTCGTCACGCTGCAGACCGATTGCGGCATCGAAGGCGTCGGCGAGATCTATGCCGCCACGTTTCACCCGCAGGTGATGGTGCCCGCCATCGAAGACGTCTTCGCGCGCTATCTGCTCGATCGCGACCCGCATCATGTCGAACGCTTGTGGCGCGAAGCCTATTCGAGCGGCTTCACGCAGCGCCCCGATCTCACGATGATGGGTATTGTGAGCGGTCTGGAGATGGCCTGCTGGGACATCGTGGGCAAGGCGGCGAACAAGCCGGTGTATGAGCTGCTCGGCGGCATGGTGAACGAGCGGCTGCGTTCGTACACCTATCTGTATCCGAAGAATCGCGACGGCGAATTCGATTACGACGAACCCGACCTGGCGGCCGAATGCGCGGCGCAGAACGCCAAACTCGGCTTCACGGCGGTGAAGTTCGATCCCGCCGGCCCGTACACGGCGTATTCCGGCCACCAGCTTTCGCTCGAAGTGCTCGATCGCTGCGAGCGTTTCTGCCGCTCCGTGCGCGAAGCCGTGGGGGCGAAATGCGATCTGCTGTTCGGCACGCACGGGCAGATGGTGCCGTCGTCGGCGATCCGTCTCGCGCAGCGGCTCGAAAAGTACGATCCGCTGTGGTTCGAGGAACCGGTGCCGCCGGGCCAGGAACAGGCCATGGCGCAAGTGGCCGCGCACACCAGCATTCCCATCGCGGCAGGCGAGCGCCTCACCACGAAGTACGAGTTCTTCAGGCTGCTCGACAGCGGCGCGGCTTCGATCCTGCAACTGAACGTCGCACGCGTGGGTGGGTTGCTCGAAGCGAAGAAGGTGGCGAGTCCGCCGCCGGCAACGCGCGAACCCGAGCCG
>CAYRLJ010000059.1:2954-3350 GCA_964425025.1 uncultured Burkholderia sp.
GAAGGTGACGAGCCTCGCGGAGGTGTACTACGCGCAGATCGCGCCGCATCTCTACAACGGCCCCATCGGCGCAGCGGCGAGCATCCAGCTTGCCACCTGCACGCCCAACTTCCTGATTCAGGAAAGCATCGGCACGTGGGACGGCTTTCATGCCGAAGTTCTGAAGCAGCCGATCCAATGGGAAGACGGTTACATCATTCCGTCCAAAGCGCCGGGGCTGGGCGTCGAACTCGATATGGACGTCGTGCGCGCGCACTCGCCGTACACGGGCAAGCGTCTGCATCTGGAGATGCAGAGTCACCCAGCCGACGTGCGCGACACCTCGCCCGCACGCGGTTGAACCGCTGGAGCATGCAGATGAACTATGACTACATCATCGTCGGCGCGGGCTCGGCG
>CAYRLJ010000059.1:3360-27354 GCA_964425025.1 uncultured Burkholderia sp.
GCCTCGGGACAACACTCCGTGCTGCTGCTGGAAGCGGGCGGCCCGGATGATTCATTCTGGTTCAAGATTCCGATCGGCTTCGCCAAGCTGTACTACCACAAGGCGTACAACTGGATGTACTACAGCGAACCGGAGCCGGAACTGGCCGGACGCTCGATCTATTGCCCGCGCGGCAAGGTGCAGGGCGGCTCGGGATCCATCAATGCAATGATCTACGTGCGCGGCGCGGCCGCCGACTACGACGACTGGGCCGCCGCAGGCAACCCGGGCTGGTCGTACAAGGACACGCTGCCGTACTTCCGCAAGCTCGAATCGCATCCGCTCGGCGACACGCCTTGGCACGGGGCGAGCGGCCCGGTGCGCATCACGCCGATGAAGGACGGCGCGCATCCGATCTGCGAGCGCTTCGTCGAAGGCTGCACGCAGCTCGGCTATGTGCGCAACGAAGACTTCAACGGCGCGCGTCTCGAAGGCGCGGGCATCTACGATGTGAATACGCGCGACGGCCGACGCGATTCGAGCAGCGTGGCTTATCTGCATCGCGCGGGCGCGCGCTCCAATCTCAAGATCGAGCATCATGCGCGGGCGACGCGCGTACTGTTCGATGCCGCTCGACGTCGCGCGATCGGCGTGGAGATCGAGCAGCGAGGCACGACGCGCAGTTTCAGCGCGAATCGCGAAGTGATCGTGGCGGCGGGCGCGGTCGATTCGCCGAAGCTGCTGCAGTTGTCGGGCGTGGGGCCGCGTGCATTGCTGGCGAAGCACGGCATCGACGTCGTGCACGATCTGCCCGCAGTGGGACAGAACCTGCAGGACCATCTCTGCGTGAGCTTCTATTACCGCGCGCGCGTGAAAACGCTCAACGATGATTTCGGCAGTTGGGCCGGCAAGCTCAAGTTCGGCCTGCAATATCTGCTGCGCCGTTCTGGGCCGCTCGCAATGAGCGTGAACCAGTCGGGGGGCTTCTTCCGAACGAGCCCGGATGCAACGCAGCCGACCATGCAGGTCTATTTCAATCCGCTCTCGTACCGCATACCGAAGTCGGATCGCGCGAAGCTCACGCCGGAACCTTATTCTGGATTCCTGATTGCTTTCAATCCGTGCCGGCCCACCAGCCGCGGTTCGGTGGAGATCGCGTCGGCGCGGGTGGCAGACGCGCCGCTGATTCGCGGCAACTATCTCTCGACGCAGAAGGATCGCGACGAGGCGATGCAGGGCGGCCGGCTCGTGCGTAGTCTGATGAAGGCGCGCGCCCTGCAGGAGATCACCGAAGCGGAAGTGACGCCCGCCGCGGACGTGACCGACGACGCGAGCATGCTCCAGTATTTCCGCGAGCAGAGCGGTTCGATCTATCACCTGTGCGGCACGTGCGCGATGGGTCCGGACCCGCGCACGGCGGTGGTCGACGCGCGGCTGCGCGTACACGGCATCGACGGCTTGCGCGTGGTGGACGCCTCGATCTTTCCGAACATCACGTCCGGCAATACGAATGCGCCCGCCATGATGGTCGCGGAAAAAGGAGCGGATTTGATTCTCGAAGATGCCGGCGGCGCGTTCTCAGCGCAAGTGCGCGCGGCAGATGCTCAGCGTGCAGCGGCGATCTCGTCCTGAAGCCACTGCCTGAAAAGCTGGAGCGGCTTCGAAGCTTTTTGCTCGGGCCGCACCACTAACCAGTATGACTGGTGGCCGTCCACCTGCACGTCGCGCACGGGCGCGAGCTGGCCTTCCGCCAGTTCGCGCTCGATCATGTTGCGGTCCGCCATGGTCACGCCGAGCCCTTCGATTGCGGCGCGGATCGCGTGATCGAGCAGATCGAATTCATAGCCCCCCGACGTATCGATCCCTTCGATGCGCGCGGCGTCGAGCCAATGGCGCCAGGTGAGATAGCGCTGGTTCTCTCCCGCGAGCACGTGCAGCAGCGTCTGCTGCGTGAGGTCGAGCGCACCGTCGGCGAACAGCGTCGGCGCGCAGACCGCGATGTGCGATTCGTGCATCAGCAACGAGCTTTCCAGTCCCTCCCATTCACCGTCGCCGAAACGGATTGCGCAATCGAGCGCGGTCGAATCGGCGAGGCTGTCGTGCAGATGCGTCGTGAGACTCAGCTCGAGCGACGCATGGTGTGCGCGCAGACGCGTCAGACGCGGCACGAGCCAACGGCTCGCGAAGGTAGGCGGTGCGTTCATGCGCAGGCGGTTAAGGTCGCTTTTTTGCTGGATCGTGCGCACCGTCTGCTCAATGCGGTCGAACGACTGCTGCAGCGTGCGCAGCAGCGCGCGTCCGGCCTCGGTGGGTTGGAGCCGGTGATGATGGCGCTCGATCAGCGTTTCGCCGAGCTGCTCTTCGAGCTGGCGCACCTGGCGGCTCACGGCGCTTTGCGTCACGTTCAACTGCTCTGCGGCGCGCGTGAAGCTGCCGCTAGTGCCTGCCGCCTCGAACGCCTTCAGGGCATTCAGCGCCGGCATTTTTCGCTTCAAGATGGTCTCCTGGCAGGCGTTTTTTCGGCGCGGCGGGAAGGGCGGGGCGTGCAAACGACGCAGCATCGTCAAGCGCCCCTATTCGCGGCGCTTAATGCGTGGTCCCGGCGCGGCGCTCGACGAAGCGCCGCACGTAGTCGTCGGCTGGGCGGTGCAGGATATCGTCAGGCGTGCCGCACTGGATCAGGCGGCCGTCGCGCAGAATGGCGATCTGGTTGCCGATACGCAGCGCTTCGTCCAGGTCGTGCGTAATGAAGACGATGGTCTTTTTCAGGGTGGCCTGCAGTTCGAGCAACTGGTCCTGCATCTCCGTGCGGATCAGCGGATCGAGCGCCGAGAACGCTTCGTCCATCAGTAGCACGTCGGTGTTGGCGGCAAGCGCGCGGGCGAGGCCCACGCGTTGGCGCATGCCGCCCGAAAGCTCGTCGGGATAGTGATCGGCATAACCGGTCAGTCCGACTTTGCCGAGCCACTCGCGTGCGCTCGCATGAGCGGCGGATTTTTTCTCGCCGCGCGCGACGAGCGCGTAGGCGGCGTTGCTGAGCACAGTCTGATGCGGCAACAGGCCGAAACTCTGAAACACCATGCTCACGCCAAAGCGGCGCAGATGGCGCAGGCCGCGATCGGAGAGCTTGAGCACGTCGTTGCCGTCGATGAGGATTTCCCCGACGGTCGGCTCGATCAGCCGGTTGAAATGGCGCACCAGCGTGGACTTGCCCGAGCCCGAGAGGCCCATGATGACGAAGATCTGGCCCGAGCCGATCGACAGGCTCACGTCGTTCAGGCCGACGTTGCAGCGCGTCTTTTCGAGCACCTCGGCCTTGCTCGCGCCGCCGCGCAGCAGCTCCAGCGCGTGCTGGCCCGCGTCGCGCGCGCCGAAAATCTTGTACACGTGTTTGACTTCGATGCCGCTCATGTTCGTTACCTCAATGCGTGTTCAGTGTGCGCCGACCGGGGCTTGCCGTTCTTGCCGTTGCTTGCCTCAGCGGCGCTGTCGCTCGTATGCGCTAGCGTTCACTTGGCCGGCTGGCTTCCGAGATCGCCAGCCGCGCCGCCTTCCTCGCCTTGCGGCGCGCGGGCGCGCCGGAACGGAATGCGCGAGGCGTGCTTCGACTGGCGCGCGAGACCGCGTGTGCGTCGCCCCTGGCCATAGCCTTGCGTGATGCGATCGATCACGATTGCGAGAATCACGATGGCAATACCGGCCTGCGTGCCCTTGCCGACGTCGAGCGTCTGAATGCCGGCGAGCACGTCTTCGCCAAGGCCGCGCGAGCCGATCATCGAGGCAATCACGACCATCGAGAGCGCCATCATGGTGGTCTGGTTGATACCGGCCATGATGCTCGGCCGGGCCAGGGGCAATTGCACGCCGAACAGCAGTTGCAGGCGCGTGGTACCGAACGCCCGCGCGGCTTCGACGATCTCGGCGTCCACGTGGCGGATGCCGAGATCGGTCAGGCGAATGAGCGGCGGCAGCGCGTAGACGACGGTCGCGAGAATCGCGGGCACCTTGCCGAGACCGAACAGCATCAGCACCGGAATGAGATAGACGAAGCTCGGCAGCGTCTGCATCACGTCGAGCACGGGCAACAGCACGCGCCGCAGCGTGCCGCTCGACGCTGCGAGAATGCCGAGGGGTACGCCTAGCGCGATAGAGATCACCGTGGCGACCACCATCAGCGCGAAGGTCTGCATGAGCTTGTCCCACAGCCCGAAGCAGCCGATCAGCCAGAGCAGGACGACGAACAGCAGCGCCACGCCAATGCGCCGAGACGCATGCCAGCCGAGCAGCCCGACGGCGGCGAGCACGAGCCAGGGCGGCATCGCGCGCAGCAGGCTTTCGAGCGGCACGAGCACGTCGCGCAGCATCAGGACGCTGAAGTTGTGGAACGCGTCGCCGTACTGCTGCACGAACGCGGTGACGTGATCGTTGACCCAGTCGGCGATCGACAGGTGAAGGAACGGAGATCCCATGGTGAGCCTCATTCTGCGTGTGTCATCTGATGCGTGATGCGGTGCGGCCGGCTGTTCGGCTTGAGCTGCGTTACGTTTTCAGACTCGCCTGGACGCGTGCCGCGACGTCGGGCGCAACCCACTGCTTCCAGACCTCGGGGTGCTGCTCGAAGAACGTGCGGGCGACCGTCGAGGCGTCGAGCTTCCTGTCGTGCATCTGCTGGACCAGCTGCTCGTCGAGTCCGAGCGGCAGGCTCAACTTGCCGAAGAACGCGACGGCTTCGGGTTCGGTCTCATAGAACGGCGTCGACACCGCGATCTTCAGATGCGAAACCTTGAACGCCGAGGCGCAGGGCGCGCCCTTCGAATCCGAAATGGTGTTCCAGCACGCGTCCGAGTATGGCGCGCCTTCGAGCTGCACGAAGCGGTACTTCGCCATCAGCCCTGCGGGCTGCCAGTAGTAGAACAGAATGGGCTTGCCGCGCTCATAGGCCGAGGCGATCGCTGCATCGAGCGCGCCGCCGGTGCCGGGACGGAAGTTGGTGTAGTCGTCGCCAAGCTTGTAGGCCGTGAGCAGACGATTGTTGAAGCGCTCGCAGTCCCAGCCGGCCGGGCAGTTGTAGAAGCGGCCCTTGCCGGGCTCTTCGTCGTCGCTGAACAGATCCTTGTATTGCGGCAACTGTGCGATAGAGCGCAGTTGCGGCGCGAGCGGCTTGATGCCGCGCGCCGGGTCGCCGTGGATCACGTAATCGGGCACGTACCAGCCTTCCTTGTCGCCGCCCGGCACGAGTTCGCCCACCAGCTTCACGCTGCCTTCCTTCAGTCCGCGCGCGACGATCTGGCTGCGGCCGGTCCAGTGCTCGGCCCACACTTGCAGATCGCCGTTGGCCAGTGCGGTCTCGGTCGCGGCAGTGGCGCCGGGCACGATTTCGGTCTTGCAGCCGTAACCCTTTTCGAGCACGGTGCGGACCATTTCGGTCATCAACGCGCCGCTTTCCCAGGTGACCTGCGCGAGCTTCACAGTCTTGCCCGCCTCGCACCAGCCGGGCGCGGCGAAAGTGTCCGTTGCGGCGCACGTCAGCGCAAGCGCGGCGGCGATGCGCACGCCGGTCAGCGTGATACGTCTCATGTCTCCTCCGTTCGGGGATGGATGCGCTGGCCCTTTTCTGATTGTGAGCGGGCCGGGCTTTTCGAATCAGTGTGAACAGAGTCTAACGGCAGCATTTTGGGTTGCGAAGCAACGAATAGTCATCGACGCATTACCTGTTTTCATGCCTCCGCGCATGCCGTCGAACTGCGCGAACGCAACGACGACGCGACGCTTGCGAGCGATGACTGAGCGTCATGCCCTCATGAGATTTCATAGCTTTTGGGCGCATGACGCGTGTGCTGCAATTCGTCTCGACGCACTGGCCGCGCCGCGTGAGCGTGAATCCAGGGGCGCGGCGCTGCGGCGCACAACGAAACCGGCAGGCAACCCAGCATCAGGAGACGGAGTCAGACATGAAAGCATTAGAAGTCTATATCGGCGAGGGTTTCGCGGGGCCAGGCGTAAACGCTTCGCACATCAACATCATGATCGGGCCGCGTAGCGGGCCTGTGGGGCAGGCGTTCACGAACAGCCTGTCGTCGCCGTCACAAGGCCACGTGCCGTTCATGGTGGTCGCCCAGCCGAACCTGCCGGTCAAGCCCGCCACGCTTTACGTGAACAAGGCGGACATTCGCGGCGACCTGCACGGCAATGCCACTTGGGGCGCTTCGCAGGCGGCGATCGCCAAGGCGGTAACCGAGGCGATGCTCGACGGCACGCTGCCGCCCGAGGCGGAAAACGAGTGGTGCATCGTCACCGCAAACTGGGTGAACTGGTCATGCGACGACCTCGACGCCGTCTATGAGAACAACTACGTCGCCTGCAAGACCGCGATCCGCGCAGCGATGAATGGGTGGCCGCTGCTCGAGGACGTCGCGAAGGTGAAAGATCAGATCAGCAATCCGTTCTTCACGCCCAAGGCCAAGGCGGCCTGAGCCGCGATTACCGTATCAGGTGACTACGATGCAATATGTGCAACTCGGCCGCTCGGGCCTGAAGGTGTCGCGCCTGTGCCTCGGCACGATGAACATGGGCACTCCCGACTGGAAGCCGTGGATCTACAACGAAGAGCAAAGCGAGCCCATCGTGCGCCGCGCGCTCGAAGCAGGCGTGAATTTCCTCGACCTCGCCGACTTCTATTCGACCGGCGTGGGCGAGGAAGTCGTGGGGCGTATCGTGCGCCGTCTGGCGAAGCGCGACGAACTCGTGATCACGACCAAGGTTGGCTATCCGATCGGCAATGGCGTCAATAATCAGGGCCATTCGCGCAAGCACATCATGGACGGCATCGACGGTTCGCTGCGCCGATTGCAGACCGATTACGTCGATATTTACATGCTCCATTATTTCGACGTGAACACGCCGGTGGAAGAAACCATGGACGCGCTCAACGACATCGTGCGCGCGGGCAAGGCGCGCTATATCGGTGTCTCGACCATGTTCACGTGGCAGTTCGCTAAGATCCTGCAGGCCTGCGAGCGGTATAACTTCGCGCGCCCGATCAACATGCAACTGCAACTGAACTGCGCGTATCGTGAGGAAGAACGCGAGATGATTCCATTCTGCCGGGACCAGGGCGTCGGCGTTTCAGTATTCAGTCCGCTCGCCCGCGGCCTGCTGTCCGGCGACGCGAAGTCGGTACGCAACCAGACCGACTTCTTCACCGTGCAGATGTATGACGATGAGACCTCACGCGACATCGCGCGCTCGGTCGCTGAAGTCGCCCAGGCGCGCGGCGTGGCGTGCGCACAGATCGCCCAGGCGTGGGTG
The DNA here is from genome assembly GCA_964425025.1 of uncultured Burkholderia sp. Taxonomy (GTDB): domain Bacteria; phylum Pseudomonadota; class Gammaproteobacteria; order Burkholderiales; family Burkholderiaceae; genus Trinickia. Next base: position 10,648 of record CAYRLJ010000059.1, read on the forward strand.
TTGAGCCATCCGGGCGTGTCCTCGATGCTCGTGGGCGCCGACACCGTCGAACAGTTCGAGGGCGCGCTCGCGGCACTCGAAACGCAGCTCGACGCGGACGAGCGCTACGAACTCGAGCGCAACTACACACCGTGCGACGTAATCAACGATTACGTGGCGGCGCGCATTCCGCGCGTGCCCCGCGCGGCGCGCCGCCTGGAGATCGCAGCATGATCGACGCGCTGAAGGAAACGCGCCTGTGGCGCACCTCGAGTTTCATCGCCGGCGAATGGGTTAGGGGCGACGCTACCTACACGGTGCTCGATCCAGCCACGGGCATGCCGCTCGCCGAGATCGCCCGGGCCGGCGCACGCGAGACGCTGCAGGCCGTGGCGGCCGCCAACGGGGCTTTCCCCGCGTGGCGCGACGCCACGGCGGCCGAACGCGGCGCAAAGGTGCGCCGCTGGGGCGAGCTGATGCTCGCGCATCGAGAAGACCTCGCCCGCATCATGACCGCGGAACAGGGCAAGCCGTACGCTGAAGCGCTCGGCGAAGTCGCCTACGCCGCGAGCTTTTTCACGTGGTTCGCGGAAGAGGCGCGGCGCGTGTACGGCGACGTGATCCCCGCGCCGAAGAAGGGCGCGCGCATCGTCGTGACGAAGGAGCCCATAGGCGTGGTCGGGGCCATTACGCCATGGAATTTCCCACTCGCGATGATCACGCGCAAGGCGGGTCCGGCGCTCGCGGCGGGCTGCACGATGGTGCTCAAGCCTTCCGAAGAGACGCCGCTCTCAGCGTATGCGCTTGCTGAACTGGCCGTCGAGGCGGGCATTCCGCACGGCGTGTTCAACGTTGTATCGGGCGATGCGCCGGCGATCGGCGATACGCTGATGGCCTCCAAAGCCGTGCGCAAAATTTCGTTCACCGGATCGACGCGGGTCGGCAAGCTGCTCATGCGGGCCGCTGCGGACAGCGTCAAGAAGGTCTCGCTCGAACTGGGCGGCAACGCGCCCTTCATCGTGTTTGACGACGCCGATCTGGACGCCGCCGTGGAAGGCGCGATGGCCTCAAAATTCCGCAATACCGGGCAGACCTGCGTATGCGTGAACCGCTTTTACGTGCAGTCGAGCGTGCACGATGCGTTCGTCGAGAAGCTGGTCGCGGCGGTGCGCGCGCTGCGCGTGGCGAACGGCATGGAGCCGGGTTCGACGCAGGGGCCGCTCATCAACGGCGCGGCGCTGCGCAAAGTCGAGGCGCATGTGAGCGATGCGCGCGAGAAGGGCGGCACGGTCGTTTGCGGCGGCAGCGCGCATGCGCTCGGCGGCACGTTCTACGAACCGACGGTCATCACCGGCGCGCACGGCGGCATGATGCTCGCGCACGAGGAAACCTTCGGGCCGGTGGCCGCGGTGTTCCGTTTCGACAGCGAAGAAGAAGCGATCCAAGCCGCGAACGACACCGACTACGGTCTCTCGGCGTACTTCTACTCGCGCGATATCGGCCGCGTGTGGCGCGTGGCAGGCGCGCTGGAAAGCGGCATGGTCGGCGTCAACGAAGGGATTCTCTCGACGGAAGTCGCGCCGTTCGGCGGAGTGAAGGAGTCGGGGCTCGGTCGCGAGGGTTCGAAGTACGGCCTCGATGAATATCTCGAGACGAAGTACATGATGATGGGTGGACTCGGCTGATTTTTCCGGGTCGGCGAAAACCGCCGCGCGAAAGCGTGGCGGCCTTTCGGCCCAAGCCCTCAACCCCGCGTCGCGTGATGCCCGATGAGCCATCCGCTGAAATTGCGCACGCGCAGCGTGTCCTGCACTTCAGGCCGAACATCGAGCCAATAGCCCGAAGGACCGTGCACCTCGATCGGACTCAGTTGCACGAGCGTGCCGTTCGCAAGCTCCTGCTCGATCATGTGCCGATCCGCGACGGCGATGCCGAGCCCGGCCACCGCCGCATGAATGACCTGATCGAGCGTGCTGAACTCCAGCTCGCCGTGCGGCGCCATCTGCACGTCGAGCGCGGCGGCTTCCAGCCACGCCTCCCATACCAGCAGACGGCGGTCGATATCGAGGATGTAGAGCCACGAATGGTGCGCAAGAATCGCACGCAGCGCATTCATGTCGGCGGGCGGCTCGGCGAACTCGCGCGCGCAGCCCACGAGCACATGACGCTCGCGCATCAGCAGTGTGCTGTGGCCGCCAGGTAGCGGCTCCATGCCGAAACGGATTTGACAATCCTCGTTGCGCTCGCTGCCGTGCAGCGGGCCATATTCATTGGTGATGGAGATGCGCAGGTCGGGATAGCGCGCCTGGAAGTCGCGCAGACGCGGCGTGAGCCAGCGGGTGGCGAGCGTGGGTGCGGCGTTCACGCTCAGCAGACTGTTCGACGGATCGGCGCGGATCGTATCGAGCGTGTGGGCGATGCTGTCGAACGCGGCCTGTAGGGTGGGCAGCAAGCGCTGTCCTGCTGCCGTGATTTCGAGGCGATGATGATGCCGCATGAACAGCGGCGTGCCGAGATAGTCTTCGAGCAGCCGGATCTGGCGGCTGATTGCGCCTTGCGTGACGTGCAGGTTCTGCGCCGCCTTGGTGAAGCTGAGGGTTCGGCTGGCTTCTTCGAACGAGCGCAGGGCCGAGAGGGAGGGAAGGCGGCGCATGCTGCAAACCTCGAGAGCGTGGGGGCGTTTGCGGATCAGGCGCCGAGCGACTTCTGCACCTTGGCGGCGACGTCCGCGGGCACCCAGGTCTTCCAGAGCTCCGGGTGTTCCTTGAGGAACTTGTGCGCCTCGGTCTGTGCATCGATCTTATGCTCGGTCATGTCGAGGATTGTGTTGTTCAGGAAGTCGAGCGGGAAGCTCACCTTCGAGAAAAACGTCATCACGTCGGGTTCGGCCTGATAGAAGGGCGTCGACACGCCGATCTTCAGATGCGACACCAGATACGACGATGCACATTGCTGGGCGCTGTTTTCCTCGCGCAAGGTTTTCCAGCACGCTTCGTTGAACGGCGGCATCTTCAATTGAACGAACTTGTACTTGGCCATCAGCGCGGCCGGTTCCCAATAGTAGGTGAGAATCGGCTTGCCGCGCTCGTACGCCGATGAAATGGCCGCATCGAGCGCCGCGCCCGTGCCGGGGCGGAAGTTCGTGTAGCTGTCGTCGAGCTTCATGAGCTTCAGGAGGCGCGTGTTCACGCGCTCGCAGTCCCAGCCCGAGGGGCAGTTCAGGAAGCGGCCGCGATCCGGTTCCTCGTCGTCGACGAAGAGCGCCTTGTCTTTGGGTAAATCGGTCACGGATTGCAGCCCCGGCGCGCTCGCCTTGATGTTGCGCTTCTGATCGCCGTGTACGACGTAGTCGGGCACGTACCAGCCTTCCTTGGTGCCGCCCGGCAGCGTGTCGCCGACCAGCTTCACCGAGCCCGCCTTCACCGCGCCCGCGATGATCTCCGAGCGGCCGGTCCACTGTTCGGCCCACACCTGGAGGTCGTTGCGCGAGAGCGCCGTTTCGGTGGCCGCGGTGCTGCCCGGAACGGTGTCCGTCTGGCAGCCATAGCCATTCTTGAGGACATAGCGCAGCACTTCACTGGTGAAGTTGCCGCTTTCCCACGTGATGCCGGCGAAGTGCACCGGCTTGCTCTGGCTGCACCAGGTGCCGGCCGCATGCGCGGGCACGGCGACAGCGAGCGGTGCGGCGAGGCAGGCGGCGCGAAATAGGGAGGTAAGGCTTTTCATTGCAGTCTCCGACTATTGGAATGGTTCGACGAGGCCCGTTGCTGTCGGGCCGTTTCGGTGTGCCGCCGCGCGCAGGCTGTGCGGCGGCACACCGTCATGCTTCAGTCGTAGCGGCTGTCGCCGGCGCGCGTCGCCGCGAGCACGGCCTCGTCCAGTTCTATGCCGAGGCCCGGCGCATCGCTGAGTTCGAGCCAGCCTTGCGCGTCGATGTCGATGGCGCGCGTGATCGGGAAATCGCGTCGCCCGGGTGTCCATTCGGGCGGGTCATAGGGAAACTCGACGAACGGCGCCTGGGCTGCGCCCGCCGCCACGTGCAGGTTTGCCGCGAGGCCGATGCCGTTGCCCCACGTATGCGGGGTGAACACCTTGCCCTGGGCCTCGACCTGCGCGACGAGCCGCCGCGCGCCTTCCATGCCGAGCGTGCAGACGACGTCGGGCTGATAGACGTCGAGGCAATTATGCGCGAGCAGTACCGCAAACTCGTGCGCTTCGCGCGTCATCTCGCCGCCCGCGATGCGCACGCCCGTCTGCTTGCGCAGTTGCGCGTGACCGGCGTAGTCGCCGCGATGCAGCGGTTCCTCCACCCAATACACACGATAGGGTTCGATCTGACGAATCACAGCGAGCGCCTCCTCGGCGCGCCACGGCGCTTGGGTGTCCCAAGGCATGCGCCATCCTTGATTGCAGTCCACCATCAGTTCGATGTCGGCGCCAGCCGCTTCGCGCACGGCGGCGAGCGCGGCGAGATCGTCGGCGAGACTCGCGCGGCCGAAGCGCACCTTGAGCGCGGGAAAGCCGCGTGCGATCGCTTGTTCGGCCCAGCGAGCCATGCCGTCGAGCGAGCGATGCACGCCCGAGGACGCATACGCGCGCACTCGTTTCGACCGGCCACCGGCCATCTGCCAGCACGGCTGGCCGAGAATCTTGCCGGCAAGATCCCATAACGCGACGTCGAGCGGCCACAGGCGCCCTGCGTGGAAGCTGAGGTTGCCGAGCACCGCGGCATGGCGGGGCAGATCGAGCGGATCGGCGCCGATAAAGAGCTCGCGATAGTCGTCGAAGGCCATACATGGCATCGCCCGACCCGATGCCGACGTGGCCTTCGGTGTCTTCGACGCGGACGATGGTGGCTGGAAAGGCGCGGCGCGGGCGGCTGTCCCAGGACGCGGGGAACGGCGGATCGAGCGGCAAGCGGTGCTGCGTGACCGTGATGCGAGCGATGCGGTTCGTCATGGCGTCTATGGCGCCGCCGGGCGCGTGCAAAAGCGCGCGGGACGGGCGATTGTCTCCTGGGCCTGTGCTGGCATTACGGGCATCCTAGAGAGTCAATTCGTGCGACTCAATGAAGTCAATTGAAGTAAATGACCGCCTCCATTTCCCCGAATTGGGCGCGATAATGACGCCGCTGCCGTCTCGTCTCGCTGTCGCGACGCGCGCCGATACCCTCGGGGAAACACCATGAACGGCTGGTTGCCCACGCTGCATCGCAGCAACGAACCGAAGTACCGCACGATCGCGTACGCCTATGCGCAGGCCATCGATGGCGGCCAGATGCTGCCAGGCGAAAAGCTGCCGGCGCATCGCCTGCTGGCAAAGAAGCTCCACGTCACGACCGGTACGGTGAGCCGCGCCTATGCGGAGCTGGAGCGCTGCGGCCTGGTTGTCGCGCGTGTCGGCGACGGCACCTATGTGGCCGAACCCGACGCCGACGGCGGCCGACGGCCCGGCCGCCCCCAGCCGGCGCTCGAGACGCTGGAACCTGGCGAGTCGGGCTCCTCGCCGCCTGCGGCCGGCACACCGGCGCAGCCCAGCGTGGGCCGTCCGATCGACCTCGGCCAGAACGTACCGATGCCGACCGAAGAAGCGCATCTGCTCACGAACACGTTGCGCGAGCTGGCGGCCGACGAACGCCTCGCGGGCGAGCTGCTGCTTTATCAGCCGGAAGGCGGCCGGCGCTCGCATCGCGTGGCGGGCGCGCGTTGGCTTGCGCGCATGGGCTGCACGGTGCCAGCCGAACGCGTGCTCGTTACCCAGGGCGCGCAGCACGCTCTCGCCTGTGTGCTGCGCGCGGTGCTGCGTCCCGGCGACACGATCTTCGCCGAGGCGCTCAGCTACCCCGGCATCGTCGCGCTCGCGCGGCAACTGCGGCTCAATCTGGTCGGCATCGAGATCGACGAAGAGGGCATGGTGCCCGCGGCGCTCGAACGTGCTTGCGCTCTGCTCGCGCCGCGCGCGCTCTTCTGCGTGCCGACGCTGCACAATCCGACCACCGCGACGCTTTCCGACGCGCGCCGCGCGGCCATCGCCGAGATCGCTGTGCGCCACCACCTCGTGGTGATCGAGGATCTGGTGCCTGCCGCGCTGCTTCAGGCGCCGCCCACGCCGCTCGTCGCGCGCCTGCCCGAACACGGTATTGCGATCAGTAGCCTGTCGAAGGCGGTCGCCCCCGGTTTGCGCGTCGGCTACGTGCAAGCGCCGCAGGATTGGGTGGGGAAGATTCTCGCGGTGATCCGCAGCGACTGCTGGATGACTTCGCCGTTGAGCGCGGAGATTACCGCGCGCTGGATCGTGAACGGCGAGATCGATCGGCTGATTGCGTTGCAGCGCGCGCATGTGGATGTGCGCCAGGCGATTGCCGCCGAGGTGCTAGCGGGCTGGCCTTACCGCACCGATCCGGCGAGCCCGCACCTGTGGTTGCCGCTTGCGGAGCCGTGGCGCGCCGCGGAGTTCGCGGCGGCTTTACGCCAGGCCGGTGTGCTGGCGAAGATGGCGGACAGTTTTGTGATCGGGCGCGGGTCGGCGCCGCACGCGGTGCGGCTGAGCCTTGGCGGCGCGCGCAGCGATGAAGCGTTGCGCGACGGACTGGAATGCGTTGCGCGCACCTTGCGCAACGGGCCGGAGGGTTTGTATTCGGCTTGAGCGGGCGGGAATCCGCGATCACTCGCGATCCGAGGCATATCGTCACTTCGCTGTGCGGCCCGGCAGGCCGATCAGGCGTCCCGCATAGCGAGCAGCGGGCAACGACGCGTGCGCGGCTGCGAGCGCTGCGACACGTGCCTCGACGTCCGGATCGAACGGCGCCGTCTTCGGTCCGCTCGTATCGATGTGCGCGAGCATCTGTTCGCTTGCTGCGACCGGCTCCGGCGCGCCGTTCGCGAACATCTCGAAGTACACATGCAACCGCTTGGCATCGAGCGCAAGAATGCGCACGTCGACCGATAGGGACGCGCCTTCTTTAACCTCGCGCAGGTAATTGATGTGCGCCTCTAACGTGTAAATCGAACGTCCGCGCGCGTTGCGGGCGGCTTCGTCGAGACCCATGAAGTCGATCAGGGCATCCGACGCGAAACTGAAGATCAACAGGTAGTACGCGTCACGCAGGTGACCGTTGTAGTCCACCCATTCGGGGCGCACGGTGTCGCGATGGATCGTAAGCGGCGCGTTGTCTGTCATCAAAGTTCTCCTGAAAGCCGGTGAAGCCGCGTCCTGTCGCGCGGTTCGGCTACTTACCCGATGGCGAAAAGTACCGGCCTGCGGGCCTCGCCGGGCGACTGACTGCGACGGGTTGATGCCCCGGTGCGACATCGAGGGAAAACGAGAGGTGCAATCGATGTGACGGTTCAATAGCGCTGTGCGAATATCCACTGCTTGCTGTGTATAGGCGGTGCTTTGCCCGCGGTTCGGCGTCGCCTTTGCCTTCACCTTGATTATTCTTGTCGATTATCCGCCGCACGATGCTCGAAGACATATCGTTTCTTTTGCTGCCCGGCTTTTCCGCGCTAGGGTTCATGTCCGCTATCGAGCCCTTGCGCGTTGCGAACCGCTTTCACGATGGCCTCTACCGCTGGCACATTCTGAGCGTGGATGGCGCACCGGCGGCCGCGAGCAACGGCATCTCGCTGAACGCGGAAGCGGCGTTCGCTGCGGTCGACGTCGAACGCATGCATACCCTGTTCATCGTTGCGGGGTTCGAGCCGCTTGCGTGCTACACGCGCGAGCTCGGAGAGTGGTTGAAGCGAGCGGATAGGACAGGCACGACGCTCGGCGGGATCGACACCGGCGCCTTCATTCTCGCGCAGGCCGGGCTGTTCAGCCGCGCGCACAGGCTGACGCTGCACTGGGAGGCGCTGTCGGCGTTCCGCGAGCGCTATCCCGCGCTTCAAACGAGTCAGGAGCTATTCGAAATCAGCGAGCGACGGATCACTTGTGCGGGCGGCACTGCCTCCATCGACATGATGCTGGACTTGATTGGACGCAGCCATGGTGCCGCGCTCGCGTCAGAGGTTTCCGAGCAGTTCGTCACCGGCAGAATACGGCAGCGCTCGGACCATCAGCGAATGGAAATCGCCGCGCGCTACGGGTTGCATAACCGCAAGCTGGTGCAGGTGATCGGGCTGATGCAAGCGCATATGGAAGAGCCGTTGACGCCGAGCGAACTCGCACAGGAAATCGGCGTCACTCGCCGGCAGCTCGAACGGCTCTTTTCCTCAGCGCTGAAGGACACGCCGACGCATTTCTACCTGCATTTGCGGCTCGCCCGGGCGCGCGAGCTGGTACAGCAGACCGACATGACGATCACATCGATCTGTGTCGCGTGCGGCTTCGAATCGCCGTCGCATTTCTCGCGCACCTATCGCGAGCGGTTCGGCACCAGCCCCAACCGCGATCGAAGTGCGGGAGCAGGCAGGCCGACCGTCGAACGCTCAGGCCTAGCAACGAACCTAGCAACGAACGACGAAAGGCCGTGAGCGATAGATGGCGCTTGGCCAACTGCGCGCCTTCGAAGCATGCGCTCTGTCAAAACGAGTGGCGCATGCCGATTCGCAGGTCGGCTTGGGTGCTCGTTGTCGACGGTGCGAAACTGTATCCGATGACCGCATTGACGCCGCTCGAGGCCTTTAGATAATCGCCCGAAACGTAGACATCGGTTCGTTTCGACAACAGGTAATGGAGCCCCAGCGCGCCTTGGTTCCAGTGGTGTCCTTCAAACGTCGTGTACTGGTAGCCGCCGGCAATGAATATCGCCGGGTTCACCTCCCAATAAACTCCACCCTCGCCAACGTGCATGTGCGACGATGCACCTAGCGCCTTGATCGTCGTGTAACTGTAGTTGCCGTTCAGCGTGAGCGGGCCGACTTGGTAGCTCGCTCCGACACCAAACGTTCCCTGCTTGTCGACAGGGAACGACGCGTTCGCATAGAGATCGGTGATCGAGCCGGTCTGCGGGTCGACGCGGGTCGTTGGCCGGCCGAGGAACGTGCTCGTGCCGATCATCGCGTACGGATCGAACGCATAAATTCCGAACGGATTATTCAGTTGCGTATACGCGGCGCCGATTGTGAATGGTCCGTTTCCGTAGTGAGCCCCGACACTGTATGCACTGTTTTGATGGAAGTTGCCGGCTACACCGCCGAATGAGTACATGGCGCCGAACTTGAATCCGGAAAACTCGTTCGACAAAAACTTCACCGAATTCGGCAAACGGTCGCCGTTGAAGCGATCGAAGTCGCCCTGATGGATCGCGTAGCCGCTGCCCCACGCCGACACGTTGTACAAGTACACCATCTCATCGGTCATATCGAGCTGATTGCCGAACGAGAGCGTGCCCCATGTGTTCTTCAAGCCGACGTACGCCTGGCGTCCGAACTCTGTCCCGCCAAAAGCGAGCCCTCCATTGCCCAAGTGAAAACCGTTTTCCAGCGTGAACACCGCCGCTAGCCCAGCGCCAAGATCTTCGGTGCCCTTGATACCCCAGCGGTTGCCGTACGAGATTCCGTCGTCGAACTTGATCACGTGTGCGCCACCGGTATTGCTGACGTAGGTGATGCCCGCATCGATGATCCCGTATAGCGTGACGCTGCTCTGCGCGTAGCTTGCGGCCGGTGCGGCGGCGAGCGCTAGAGCGATACCGCGCAGCACTGCCGAATAATGTTTTTTCATCGTTGATCTCTCTTGCGTATGGAGTGAAACGAAGACGCCCGGAATACCCAAGCGACCCGGGACCGGCAAGGTCGGCGCGCGCCGATCGCAGCCGCACCCTGTGCCTTACGCGCGACGCACAAGACACTTACGCACAGTACGAATTCATATTTCATCGATATTGCCCCGAAGCGACGCTCACTGGCCTCTATGCGACTGCTGGGGAAAACACGCACTCGGGCGGACGATCCGGGCTTCCTGGCTTTCCCTGAGAGTCGCATGCAGTACAGAAAGGGTCGCTCGCAGGCAATTGGTCCGAAATGTGGGTGGATAAAGTCACTACAACGCTGAAGGACATACCATCCCTCCCGAACCGCCGGGTGCACCGCTCAATTGGAGATCAACATGAAATCGAGGAAGCTGGCCGCGCTCGTCGCGACATCGCTGATGGCATGCGCGTCCTACGCCGCATCGCCTAACGCGCAAGATCCCGCGGCATGCCGCGCCGTCCGTTTCGCCGACATCGGATGGACCGACATCACATCGACGACGGCCCTTGCTGAGACGGTATTAAAAGGTCTCGGCTACGAGCCGACCACGACGCGAGTGTCGGTCCCGATTTCGTTTGCGGGACTGAAAAGCAAGCAGCTCGATGTGTCGCTGGGCTACTGGTGGCCTATTCAAGAAACGGCCATCGAGCCCTTCGTGCAGGCCAAATCGATCGATGTCCTGCAGCCGCCCAATCTATCGGGAGCGAAGCTGACGCTCGCGGTGCCGACTTACGAATATGAAGCCGGGCTCAAGTCGTTCGACGACATCGCGAAATACCGTCAGCAGTTGGACGGGAAGATCTATGGGATCGAACCGGGCAGCAGCGCCAACGCGAAGATTCAGAAGATGATCGCGAACAACCAGTATGGGCTCGGCGGCTTCAAGTTGATCGAATCGAGCGAGGCCGGAATGCTCGTATCTGTTCAGCGCGCGATCCACGACAAGAAGTGGGTGTTGTTCCTAGGGTGGGAGCCGCATCCGATGAACATCGAGATGAAGATGAGTTATCTCTCCGGCGGCGAAGAAACCTTTGGCCCGAACTACGGCGAAGCGCGCGTCTACACCTTGACCGCGCCCGATTTCACGACGCGTTGCCCGAACGCGTACAAGCTGATCAGCAACCTGCGCTTTACGACGCAGTTGGAAGATCAGGTGATGCAGGCGGTGATGAATCGCGAGCAACCAGCCGCCGCCGCGGAGCAATACCTGAAAAAGAACCCGCAACTGCTCGATAGCTGGCTCACCGGCGTGAAGACCATCGACGGCAAAGATGGGTTGCCGGCCGTCAAGGCCTATCTCGGTCTGTAGCCTCGATCGATGCTGACCGCCGATTCACGCTGAACGCAGTTCGCGAATGCAGCCAATATCTGGGAAGAAAGACACATGAATTACGAAGTGATTGTGACCTGCGCGGTCACTGGGTCGGGTGACACGGTCGGCAAGCACCCGTCGATTCCGGTTACGCCGAAGCAAATCGCGGATGCCGCGATCGAAGCCGCGCGCGCGGGGGCGACCGTTGCGCACTGCCACGTTCGCGATCCGAAGACAGGGCGGGGCAGCCGCGATCCGAATCTGTACCGAGAGGTCGTCGATCGGATTCGCTCAGCCAATACCGACGTGATCATCAATCTAACCGCGGGCATGGGCGGCGACTTGGAAGTGGGGCCCGGCGAAGATCCCATGCGCTTCGGCGCCAATACGGATCTGGTTGGCGGGCTGACGCGGTTAGCGCACGTGGAGGAACTGCTGCCGGAAATCTGCACGCTCGATTGCGGCACGCTCAATTTCGGCGATGGCGATTACATCTACGTATCGACGCCCGCGCAGTTGCGCGCAGGGGCCAAACGCATTCAGGAACTGGGTGTGAAGCCCGAGCTGGAGATCTTCGATACCGGCCATCTTTGGTTTGCTAAGCAGTTGCTCAAGGAAGGGCTGCTCGACGCACCGCCTTTGTTTCAGCTGTGTCTCGGCATTCCTTGGGGGGCGCCGGCAGACACGACGTCCATGAAGGCCATGGTCGACAACCTGCCTACTGGAGCGCATTGGGCAGGCTTTGGCATTGGCCGCATGCAGATGCCGATGGTCGCGCAGGCGATGTTGTTGGGCGGCCATGTCCGCGTGGGGTTGGAGGACAACATCTGGCTCGATAAAGGTGTGCATGCGAGCAACGGCTCGCTGACCGAGCGGGCGATAGAGATCATCGACCGTCTAGGTGGAAGGGTGCTGAGCCCGGCCGAAGGGCGAAAAAAGCTCGGCCTGCCGGCGCGCGGAGAACGCCCGCTGGAACGGCGCGGTGCAGCGCAAGCGCTCTAAAGACTGAATAGCGCATTAATTCGACGTGTAAAGAAAGAGGGCATTCATGGCATTCGTTGTCGATGTGAAAAAATTTGCGGCGATCGGTGCCGGTGTGATCGGCAGCGGCTGGGTCTCGCGAGCGCTGGCGAACGGGCTCGACGTCATTGCGTGGGACCCGGCGCCCGGTGCGGAGAAACAATTGCGCGATAACGTCGCGAACGCGTGGCCCGCATTGGAGCGCACAGGGCTCAAGCCGGGCGCGTCGCCGGAGCGGCTGCGCTTTGTGTCGACGATCGAGGAATGCGTGCGCGACGCGGATTTCATCCAGGAGAGCGCGCCCGAACGCGAATCCCTGAAGCTCGAACTGCATGCACAGATCAGCCGCGCTTCGAAGCCCGAGGCGATCATCAGTTCGTCTACTTCCGGGTTGCTGCCGAGCGATTTTTACGCGAATGCGGTGCATCCCGAGCGCTGCGTCGTGGGGCATCCGTTCAATCCTGTCTATCTACTTCCGCTCGTCGAAGTGCTTGGGGGTGGCTCGACTTCTCCGGCTGCGATTGATGCGGCTATGAAGATTTATTCGGCTCTTGGCATGCGGCCTCTGCGTGTGCGCAAAGAGGTGCCGGGGTTCATCGCCGACCGGTTGCTCGAAGCGCTGTGGCGCGAGGCGCTTCATCTGGTGAACGAAGGCGTCGCCACCACCGGTGAGATCGACGATGCGATCCGCTTTGGGGCGGGGATTCGCTGGTCGTTCATGGGAAGCTTTCTGACCTATACGCTCGCGGGCGGCGACGCCGGCATGCGGCACTTCATGCGGCAATTCGGCCCCGCGCTCGAATTGCCATGGACAAAGCTCGTCGCGCCGTCGCTGACGGAAGAACTCATCGATCGTGTCGTCGAGGGTACGTCACAGCAACTCGATGGGCATTCGATCAAGGCGCTCGAACGGTACCGCGACGACTGCATTACGAGCGTGATCGCCGCGATCGAAGCCGCGAAGGAAAGGCATGGCTTGCGGCGCGACGCGTGATTTCGAATACTCCGCGCCCAACCAGCGAGCGTGCTATTGCGGCGTGGGCCCCGCTTCCTTCGCGGCCCAACTGACGCTGGATATGCCTTTTTCCATGCTGATTCGACTCGCGATCTGCTCGAGTCTCGCTTGGTCCTTCGGGTGAGAGCGGCACGTTGCTGTGACCTCGACACGAGCGTCACAGCATAGAGCCGATATCGGACGCGCCCGTCGGATACCCGAACATGGTCGATTTCAACGCGTCGGCGGTGATGCCCTGCCGAATGGCGAGCGCAAAGACATTGATTGCGCCGACTACTTTTTGTTCATACGAACCCTCCCGCATACTACCGGCGAAACGCGTCCGGCTTGTGATCGCTGATCCGCCGGGTGCGCCTGGCGGATGGATGCTAGTCACGCCTTCGGGCCTGCGCTTTTTTACGCCAACATGTCGTGGCAATACAAACACCTGTCGGGTTTTGCCTGTCGCCTGCCTACTGTTATTGCGTAATGTCTAGGGAATGCCGGGTCGCTCGATCGAGGAGCGTGCAGCGGCGATATCCACTCCAAAGGAGACAGTGCGATGAGCAGCAATCGAGGCGTCGTGTATCAAGGGCCGGGCAAAGTTTCGGTGGAGAAAATCGATTACCCGAAGATGGTCGATCCGAACGGACGCGCGATTGGGCATGGCGTGATTCTGAAAGTCGTGAGCACGAACATCTGCGGGTCCGACCAGCACATGGTGCGCGGCCGCACCACCGCGCCCGTCGGCCTCGTGCTCGGCCATGAGATCACCGGCGAGGTGGTGGAAGTGGGCCGCGATGTCGAGACGCTGAAGCTCGGCGATCTCGTGTCGGTGCCGTTCAACGTCGCGTGCGGCCGGTGCGCCATGTGTAAAGAGCAACACACGGGCGTGTGCTTGAACGTGAATCCCTCGCGCGCCGGCGGCGCGTATGGCTATGTCGACATGGGCGGCTGGATCGGCGGGCAAGCCGAGTACGTACTCGTGCCGTATGCCGACTTCAACTTGCTCAAGTTCCCCGATCGCGACCAGGCGATGTCGAAGATCCGCGATCTGACGTGCCTGTCGGACATCTTGCCGACAGGCTACCACGGCGCCGTGACGGCGGGCGTGAAGCCGGGCTCGACCGTCTACATCGCCGGCGCGGGCCCGGTCGGCATGGCGGCAGCGGCATCGGCGCGCTTGCTGGGCGCTGCCGTGACGATCATCGGCGACATGAACGCCGAACGTCTCGCGCACGCCAAAGAGATGGGCTTCGAGGTAGTCGATCTGTCGCAGGATGCATCGCTCGGCGAGCAGATCGAGCAGATTCTCGGTACGCCCGAGATCGATTGCGCGGTCGATTGCGTCGGCTTCGAAGCGCATGGGCACGGTTCGGCAGGGCACTCGCAAGAGGCGCCCGCGGCGGTGCTCAATTCGCTGATGGAAATCACGCGTCCCGCGGGCGCGATCGGCATCCCGGGCCTCTATGTGACGGACGATCCCGGTGCGAAGGACAGCGCGGCTCAGCACGGCAGCTTGAGCATTCGCTTAGGCCTCGGCTGGGCGAAGTCGCACTCGTTCCATACCGGACAAACACCGGTGCTCAAGTACAACCGCAACTTGATGCAGGCGATTTTGTTCGACCGGCTGCCGATCGCGAAGATCGTCAACGTGTCCGTGATCTCGCTCGACGAAGCGCCCGACGGCTATAAGCAATTCGATGGCGGCGCGGCGCGCAAGTTCGTCATCGATCCGCACGGGCTGCTCAAAGCGGCATGACGAGAAGGGCCGCGGCCCGAGTCGAGGCGTGTTCAGTCCAAGCGAACCGACGACTCGGGAAGCGGCACGAGCGGCGCGATCTGCTCGCGGCGCGCTCGCGTCGGCGCCATGCCGAACGCGTCGCGATAGCTCTTGCTGAAGTGGCACGCCGATTGGAAACCGCACGCAATTGTGATGGCCATGATCGACATGTCGGTCTGCAAGAGCAGTTCGCGCGCGCGGCGAAGGCGCAGCGTCAGGTAGTAGTGCGTCGGCGTCATGCCGATGTGCTCGTGGAACAAACGCTGCAATTGGCGTTGCGACATATCCGCAAACCGCGCGAGTTCTTCGCGCGAGAGCGGCTCCTCGATGTTGCTCTCCATCAACGAAATCACCTCGAACAGTGACTTGTTCGCCGAGCCGAGCCGTGCGATCAGCGGGATGCGCTGTTGCGCGCTGGAATCGCGCACGTGCTCCACGATGAACTGCTCGGCGATCTGCGTGACGCGCGCGGTGCCCACGCGGGGGGCGATCAAATCGAGCATCATATCGAGCGGCGCGACGCCGCCCGTGCACGTGATGCGGTCGCGATCGATCACGAAGAGTTCCCGCAGAAAGTGCGCCTTGGGAAACTCCTCTTTGAGCGCCGTCATGTTTTCCCAGTGAATCGCGCAGGTATAGCCGTCGAGCAGGCCCGACTTGGCCAGCGCGTAAGTGCCGGTGCACAGGCTGCCGAGCGCGATGCCCATGCGCGCGAAACGGCGCAACGTAGCGAGATGCTCGGGTGTCGTCAGGCGCTGAACATCGACACCGCCGCATACGAATACGAGGTCCGGCGTGCCGATGCTTTCCTGCGAAACGGTGTCGACGGAAAGGCCGTTGCTTGCCGTGACGGGGCCGCCATCGGGGCTGATCACGGACCAGGTATAAAGCGGCTGCCCGCTCAAATAATTGGCCATGCGCAGCACTTCGATCGCGCTCACGAACGCGATCATCGTGAATTTCGGAAGCGGCATGAACCCGAAATGCGCCAACGACGCCTTGCGGTCTTGCAACATGTGGACCGCTCCCCCTTTTAAAATCGGTTCGGCCCACCGTCGGGGCCACCTCATTATGGGCGTCGCGCAACCGGCAAGCCATGCGACGAAACCCTAGGCTCCGCATGAAAGCACCCAAGCGTATCGGCTTTGCCCCCACGCCATGTCGCCGACTTGCGATAAATGGACGTGAATGTCGGAAATGATAAAGAACACGGCTGAATTCGACCGTCGATCGGCAATCCGAACAGCAAGAATAACGTCGATCCCTAAGGAGACATCACGATGCAACCGCAATTGCCGATCGACGTCGATTCCGAAACCGGCGTTTGGACCACCGATGCGCTCGCGATGCTGTACGTGCCGCGCCACTTCTTCACGAACAACCACGTCGCCGTTGAAGAGGCGCTCGGCCGCGACGTCTATGCCGAGATTCTCTACAAGGCCGGCTACAAGTCGGCTTACCACTGGTGCGACAAGGAAGCAAAGCAGCATGGCCTCGCCGGCATGGCCGTGTTCGAGCACTACTTGAAACGTCTCTCGCAGCGCGGCTGGGGCCTGCTTTCGATTCGTGAGGCCGATCCCGAGGGCGCCTACGCGCGTATCGAGCTGCGCCACTCGTCGTTCGTTCTGGCACAGCCCGAGAAGGAGGGCAAGCTCTGCTACATGTTCGCGGGGTGGTTCGCCGGTGCGATGGACTGGGTCAACGATACGTCGCCGGGCAGCAAGGGCGCCCCGCGCGCGCAGTCGAAGGAAGTGCAGTGCGCGGCCGAAGGCCACGGCCACTGCGTGTTCGAGGTTTCGCCGATTAAGCACTGATTCTCTTTCGCACGAAGAGAACGCAACGCAACGAGTCACGCCAAAGGTCGCCTGCCATGCGCTATCCCCATCTGTTCAAACCCATGACGCTGAACAAGCTGACGTTGCGC
>CAYRLJ010000060.1:0-27268 GCA_964425025.1 uncultured Burkholderia sp.
GCGGCAACGCCTGGTTCACACGGTTTTGCACGAGCTGCGTCGCGAGGTCCGGGTTGGTACCGAGCTTGAACGTGATCGTGAGCGTCATGTTGCCGTCGCTGTTGGCCTGCGACTGCATGTAAAGCATGTTCTCGACGCCGTTGATCTGCTCTTCGAGCGGCGAGGCCACTGTCTCCGCGATCACCTTCGGGTTCGCGCCCGGATACTGAGCGTGAACGATCACCGACGGCGGCACCACTTCGGGGTACTCGGAGATCGGCAGCTGGAACAGCGAAATCACGCCCGCCAGCAGGATCAGGACCGACAGCACCCCTGCGAAGATGGGTCGATCGATAAAAAATTTAGATATGTTCATGTCGCGTTCTGAGTAATTAAGCGCCCCAAACCATCGAAGCGGTGTCTCAGGAATTCGTCGATGCGTTCGCGCCCGCGTGACCGGCATCGGCGCTTGCATTGCCGTCGCTACCACCCGAAGGATCGTCGGTCATCGGCACCCCGTGCGGCCGGACAGTCTGCCCCGGACGCACGCGCTGCACGCCGTTGACGACGATCCGATCCGTGGCACTCAGCCCTGCCGTGATGACGCGCAGATTGCCGTGCTCGGTGCCGAGCTTCACTTCGCGGTATGCCACGCGGCCTTGCGCGTCGACGACGAGTACGAACTTCTTGTCTTGGTCCGTGCCGATCGCCGCTTCGTCGATCAACAGCGCCGCATGCGGCTCGCCGCCACCCACCTTGACACGGGCGTACAAGCCCGGCACGAGCGTGCCGTCCCCGTTGTCGAAGCGCGCGCGCACGCGGATCGTGCCCGAGGACGTATCGAGCCGGTTGTCGACCGAGGCGATCGTGCCCTTGCGCGAGTAGCCTGTTTCGTCCGCGAGCCCAAGATCCACGGGCACATTGACGCCATTGCGAGCACGTCCGATGTACTTGAGGTAGGTCTGCTCATCGACGTCGAACGACGCGTAAATCGGCGAGACGGAAACGAGCGTCGTCAACGGCGCGGCACTCGCACCGGAGGAGACGACGTTGCCGACGGTTATCTCGGCGCGCGAAACACGGCCCGCGACGGGCGCCGTGATCGTCGTATAGCCGAGATTGATCTGCGCGGTCTCGAGCGCCGCCTGCGCCGCTTTCACATCCGCGGCAGCCGATAGCGCGGTGTTCTGCTTCTCGTCGAAGTCGCGCTTCGCAATCGCGTTGTCGTTCATTAAGCGCTGTGCGCGCTGCCAATCGGTCTGTGCGTAGCTCTCTCGCGCTTTGGCAGCGGCAAGCTGCGCCTTGGCGCGATCGACTTCGGCCGCGTACGGGCGCGGATCGATCACGAACAGCGTCTGCCCCTTCTTGACGAGCGCGCCGTCCTTGAACTCGACCGCGACGATCGTGCCCGACACCTGCGGACGAACGTCGACTTTATCGACGGCCTCGAGCCGGCCCGAGTACGTCTGCCAATCGGTGACGGTCCTGCTCAGCACCGTGGCGACATCGACTTCCGGCGCCATCGGTGCCGCTTGCGCGGGCGCGCTCGCGTTCACGCGAAGCGCGCTGAACGCACCCACACCGGCAACCGCGACCACGGCGAGGACCGCGTAGGCGATGCGATTACGAGAAAGAGGTTTCTTGGACATTGTCGAGGCTCCGGATGTGGTGAATTGTTGTATGACGTTCGAGATTAGCCGGCTGTGACATCACGCGGCTGCATGCGGCTGCATATAACGCTCGAAGAAACGCTCGGCATCTTGCAAGGCTTGCGGATCGTACGCGATTCGCTCGTGAGTCGCATTTGAATAGCGCATAACTTGTGTCGGCACGCCCGCGCCGATCAATCTCGCGGCGTATGTTTCCGCTTCGACGTGCAGCACATCGTTGCGCGCCGTCGCGATGAACGCGGGTGGCAAACCCGCGAGCCGCGCCGATTCGAGCGGCGCCGCGTACGGATGCATGCGCTGCGATGCCTGCGGCAGGTACGCCCGATAGCTCGCGAGGCACTGGCGCGGCGAGATGTCGGAATCGACGACGCGCTCGTCGGCCAGGCACGTCATGCTCGGATCGAGCATCGGACTGAACATCGCCAGTGCACCGATGTGCACGTCGCCGCGATCTCGCGCGATGAACGCGAGCCCATTGGCGACGTGCCCCCCGGCGCAATGGCCGGCCGCCAACAGCCGCCGGCCGGCGCCGCCGATCGTCTTGCTCGCGCCTTCGGCCCAACGCGCGGCGCGGTAAGCGTCTTCGAGCGCGGCCGGAAACGGGTACTTGGGCGCAAGCGAATAACCTACGGATATGACCAATACGGACAGATGCTCGGCGAAATGCCGGGCCGCAAAATCGGCATCGTCGAGCGATCCCCCGACGAATGCACCGCCATGAAAATAAAGCATGACGGGCAACGAGCCTACCCCGGCGCGGCGATAAAGCCGCAACGGAATATTGCTCTGATAACCGGCAATCTGCGCCTCGTCGACTTCAAGTGGCTGCGTGCTGCAGGGCGACCCCGCCGATTGACCACGGGAATGCGTAGTTCGCATGTTCGAACGCGCGAAGCGCGACAGTTTCACGATGCCCGAATTGTGTATGCGGCAGAGTCGCGGATAAATGCCTATAATCCGGCAACACAATTCACTGCGCCCGAACAATGCATTCCCACTAGTTGGGATCAAGTTGAGGTTGTTTCGGGAGCCTCGGAGCGCAAAGGCGGTGAATCATTCATTCTTCTCTCGGAGAACGAAAGATGGATCGCCTTCAGGCCATGCACGTCTTCACACGTGTGGTCGACACGAACAGCTTTACCAAAGCCGCCGAAACGCTCGATCTGCCGCGCGCGTCGGTCACGACGATCATCCAGAACCTGGAGTCGCATCTCGGCGTGCGGCTCATGCATCGCACCACGCGGCGGTTGAGCCTGACCCCGGACGGTGCCGCTTATTATGAGCGATGCGTCCGCATTCTTGCTGACGTCGACGAAACCGAGAGCAGCCTACAAAACGGGAGCAAGAAGCCGCACGGCAAGTTGCGCGTCGACATGCCGGGCTCGATCGGCCGCACGATCGTCATTCCATCGCTTTGCGAATTCCACAAACGCTATCCGGACATCGATCTGCAACTCGGTTTCTCCGATCGGCCCGTCGATCTACTGCAGGAGGGTGTCGATTGCGTGATTCGCGTCGGGGCACTGCAAGATTCATCGCTCGTCGCGCGCCGCATCGGATTGTTCGAGGGTGTGACGTGCGCCTCGCCCGAATATCTCGCACGTGCAGGCGAGCCGCGCTCGCTTCAGGAGCTAAGCCAATATCAAGCGGTCAACTACTTCTCGAGTAAGACGGGCCGCATCATGGATTGGTCGTTCCTAGTGGACGGCAAGGAAGTGGAGGTGAAGATGCCCGGCTCGGTGTCCGTCAACGATGCCGATGCCTATCTCACCTGCGCGATCGAAGGCTTCGGCCTGATTCAGGCGCCGCTGTTCATGGTGTTGCCGCATCTGCGCTCGGGTACGCTCAAAGAGGTGCTGCCCGAGTGGAAGCCGTTGCCGATGCCGATCTCGACCGTTTATCCGCACAGTCGTCATCTTTCGCCGAAGGTACGCGTATTCGTCGACTGGATAGCTGAAGTGTTCGATCGTTGCCCGCTGCTGAGCGGCCGCCAAAGTCTCGACGCGGTTTGCAGCAAGCGCACGCTCGAAGAACGCGAGAGCGCGCCGGCACTCGAGACACCGGTGCTGACGGAATGGGTGGTTTAAGACGGTAGCGGCGGATTGTTCTGCCGCATCGAAAAATCAGTTCGAAAAATCCGGGTTTATCCGGATTCTTCAAGCGCCTACATTTGCTCCTGTCGCGACGCCGTTCTTCGGCACCGCACCCGATAGACAGACAGAACAGGAGCAACATCATGAAGCGCACGCTCGCAGCGGCCCTTTTCGTATCGCTTTTCTCCAGCACCGCCGCTTTCGCCGACGGCGGCATCGGCCACAACGGTTCGTACCAAGACCCATCTTGGACCGGCACGAGCACAAAGACGCGTGAAGAAGTTCGCGCCGAACTCGTTGCTGCGCGACGCGACGGCACCTTGCCTTCGATGAACAAGCAAAGCTATCCGGGCCTTGGCCTCGAGGGCCAAACGCAAGCGGCCCGCGTCGCGCTGAGCGATAGCCGCAACGCGGGCGTCGAACTCGCACGCGCAGGCCACTGAGCGTTGGGCATCTAATCAGGAAGTTCCGTATATCTAAATATAAGGAGTCCTAAATGTTCGATGTCTCGCCTTCCCTGCTCGATCATTGGGACAGCGACACGCCGCTTTGGACACCGTTCGTGCCGCGGCGGCAATACGCCGCCGCAGCCGATAGGCTTAGTGTTGCGGCACACCGTCTCGCCATTCGCCCCAATGCGTCGCAATCGCCTGTACGAGCGGATTGCCCGCCACGAACAGGTTCGAAATCGCCGGCGTGAAGCCGCCTTGCGCCGCGTAGGTCAGCAGATTGTCGGCGCTCGTCTGGCCCGCGTAGGGACGATCGAAGTCAGAGCCGGTGCGCAGATCGGCCACGCGGGAAAGATCGACGCGATGCGATCTCGCCGCGCGCGTCAAAGCCTCGAGGGTCGCGTTGTCCTCTTGCTGAGTTGTGCAATACGTGCCCTTGCCGTCGGTCATGATTTTCGTCCAATCGCGTGCGCGCTGACCGATGTCGGTGCCCGAGAACCATGTATCGCCCGCAAGCGTATCGCACTGGATCACCGCGGGCGATTGGTTCGCGGGCGCGTAGCCGAATTTGGCGCGTGCCGCTTGCGCTTGCGCGCTGTCGCTCAGCACGACGTTACGCGAGAGCGCGTAAGCGGCATCGGCAAGCTTTGCGTTGAGTTGAAACACCTCGGTCTTGTAATCGAGCGGAGGCTTTTGGGTCGGGTTCTTCGTGTTGATGCCGAGATAGCCCGTGTTCCAGCCCGCCGGAATTTCGCGTCCATCGAGTTCCCACTGGATCCCGAAATCGACGAGGTACTTCGCCCATGCCGCCGACCCAATGGTGCCCTGCGCCGGGTCGATTCCGGCGATGCCCGCGATCAGGAAGTACGTGTGCCGCAGATCGAAGCGCGGAGAAAACGCGAGCGCCATGGTCGAAGCCGCGGCGTTCGCGTGTCCCATTCCCGTCGTCATCACGCAGATGTCCTGCTTGTTGCAGTGAACGTCCGGATAATCGGGCGACAAACCGGCAACCGGAATCGACTCCCACGGGCCGAGGCGATCTAGCCAGACCTGTCCTTCCGGCGCAAACATCGAAATGATCATGACCTTGACGTGCCGGCCGTGCGCGCCGTGTTCGGCAAAGCTCACGTCGTTGTCTTGCGCGTTCGAGGCCGTGGCCGCGCAAGCCGTCAGCGCAATGGCGCCGATCGACAACATGGTGCGAGTAAGCATGGGCGTTCCTTTGGATTCGTGATTGTTCGAGAGAACCGCTTGCTGACGCTGATACAGCTGGAGGTGCTGCGCGCGTCAGTATAGAGGGACGCCCATCCCTCGTCATTTCGTCATGTCGTCATTTGTCCGCGGAAGGCGCACCACTCCGATCCCTATCGCCTTTTTCTCCCCGTTCGTCCTGTTGGGCCATTGCCGCTTGCTCTCGATCCACTTTGGCGTCGCCCTTAACGTCGCGGTCCGTATCATCCTCCGACGCTTTGGCGGGCTGCTTCGGCGGCACCAGTACATTACGCAAAGGATTGGCGATCGCGATGTCGCGCTCGCTAAACAGCTGGGCAATGCGTCGATTGAACTCGCGCTGGATCGGCCAGCGCGCCGAATCGCGGCATTGAACCTGGCCCACGAGTGTCACCATCGAACCGTCCACCTGATCGACACCCCAGAAGCTGAAGTCGCTGATGATGCCGTCCTTGAACTGCGGGTCTTCGCGCAATTGAGCACCGATTTCGTTCAGTGTCTGCGCAGCCAGATCGATGTCCTGCCCGTACGCAATACTGACTTTGACCGCCGCGTTGCCCAGCCCTCGGTTCGAGTTCGTCACCGTCGTTACCGAACTGAACGGCACCGTGTGCAAAGCGCCGTCGCCGCCTCGCAAGCGCACCGTACGAATGGATAGATATTCAACGGTGCCCGATACGCCCGCCAGCGTCACCCAATCGCCGACTTGCATCGCGTTTTCCATCAGCAAGAACATGCCCGTGATGAAATCCTGTACGAGCTTTTGCGAGCCAAAACCGAGCGCCACGCCAAAAATACTTGCGCCCGCAAGCAGCGGCCCAATGTTGACGCCGAGCTCGCTGAGCCCGGTCAGCCCGACCACGAGCGCGATGCCGACAAACAGCGCAGTGCGCAGCATCGGCAGCAACGTCCGCAAGCGTGCCGCGCGCATGAGATCCCCGGCGTCGGTCCAGCGGTACAGCCGCCGCTCGATTGCGACGTTGATCGACTCCCACACGAGCAGCGCGATGAAAGCGGCCACCGCGATGGTCACGCAGGCTGAAATCAATCGACGGCCGACGAAGTCGCCGGTAAAGAATCGCCACGCATGGAAACCCCATACCCACGAGATGAGCCCGGCCGCGACAACGATGATCGCGAGCGTGACCAGCCCGCGCAGCCAGGGGTAATAGCGCTGCGCACGCTGCAGTGCGATGGACGCCGGCTTGCCGTTGCTCGGTTTGAAGATGCGCCCCAGGATGCCGAACGTCACGATCGCGACGACTCGCGCGCCGACGAGAACCAAAAGCGAAAGCCCGCCACGCTGTAGCAGCGCTTGATAACCGTTGCGGACGTCGAGCGCCCAAATGAACCATAGCGCCATCACCAAGAACACGGCGACGGGTCCCCAGACATCGGCCAGCCAATTCGACAAGAATCGCAATAGCCCTGATTTGGCGCATTTCGATCGCATCCAAGCAGCGACCGGGCGGCGAATCTGCAAGATCAGTATCGCGATCATCACGTGGCCGATGAGCGCCACAGCCTTCTCGATGCCGAGATGGGCTTGCGCCGTCAATCCGAGCGACACCGGCGTCTCGGCCAGCGCCACGCCGAGGCCGAGCACGGCGACGAGGCGCAATATCCAGCGTTCGCTGAAAGCGGCCCAGGCGTCGCCGAGCGGAAGCATACGCAGCCTGGCCGCGCCATCGGCGAACAAGAACCCACTTGCAAGCACGATCGCGCGCGACACGGCGTAAATTTCCAGAACGGTTTCGACGACGTCTGCTTCAGCGGTGCCGTCGTCGGTCAACAACGACATCAACACGATCGCCACGCCGATGAACGCAGCGAGTGGAATCGCTTCGAGCAACGTGTGCAACAGCGCGTACGGCAAGCGCTGCAGCAGTGACCAGTGCTGGCCCGCGTGAACGGCATTGGTCTGCTCGCGCGCCGCGCGCAACGCGTGTTCATCGATGCTTGTCGCCGGTACGTTCGCGTTGAGCGTACGCACGTCGGTGTCGGCCTGCGCGTTCGCGGCGTCCGCTCGCGCGTTGGTTTCCGTTTCCTGCTGCCCTTCGGTCTTTCCAATGGCCAGTGCCGCCACGCGCTTGCGCAGCAGCCATGTGAAGAACCAACTGACCAGCCCCGCCGGGACGAACGTCGCGAGCAGCGTCCAGCCCAATTGTTCGAGCCGCGCGCGTCCCTCCTGGCTCTTGATCTCGTACCCCCACCAGGCGCGCACGGAACGCACGTCGAGCAGCGCAGCCGTGGAGGCGCGCAGCGATGTACCGACATCGCGAATCGCGTGGACGGACTGATGCGACACCTGGGAGACGAGCCCGTTCGACGCGATCGCCGATAAGACACCCGACGCGCCGGTCGCCGAAGCGGCCGTAGGCGCGCTGGCGGTCGGCGGCGCGGAAAGCGCACCGGCGGCGGCAATCGCGCGCAGCGTGTCTTCCATCTGCAAGCGCGATCTCGGATCGCCGAGCACTTGCAACGCGCGCTTAGCCTGGTCGGGCGTCAGAACGACGGTGGAAGGATTGGATACGGGCTGCGCCGCCGAGGGTGCCGAAGTAGTCGACGCGGCGTGGGCAGCAGGAAGGAACAACGATAGGAACAATAGGCTGATTAGCCCAGCAGACACAAATTTGCGCATAAGCAAGTGAGGAAGAAACGCCAACAGCGGGGAGCGCGCGCCGCGGACAAGCCGCCGGATGCGCGATCCCCGTCTGACTCCGTTCTCACCCGAACGATCCCAAACGTGATCTGTGTGCAAAGCACGTGCCAGGTCGGTAGCTTCGAATCGAGTTCAGAGTCGACACCGTGCGCCAAGGCGAGAATCGGCCGTGCGCCCTGCATGGAGATCGGACAGCGCATTGGCGGCGGCGATGCGCCCAAAGTCGTAGGGGACGATCATTCGTTCGTTTCTCATCCCCGTTCCAATACTGCGATTTCACGTACGAGCACGAGCAGCATCGACAGACTTGCCCCGCCCGACGCGCGCTGCTCGGCGATCAACTGCTCGAAGCGCACGAGTTGCGGTGCGCGCTGTTCGCGCCAAGCCGCCGCGATCGTCTCGGCCGTTGCGCGTTCGGGCGCATGGGCGAGCGCACTCACCGTCAGCGCGCGCTTCAGGCGCGCCAATTCGGCCAGTGCGGCGGCACGTGCGAGCATGTCCCAATGCGTGTGCGTCGGTAACGCATTTGCCCGCTCGCCGATAAAGCCGTAGTCGAGCACCGTCCCGAGCGCAAAGTAGACACCCGCGACGAGCTCGAGCGGCCGAGCGACGTTCGCTGCCACTTGGGCCACGTCGAGCACGGCCACCGAAATCTCGCCGCTTGCGACGCGTCCCGCCAGTTCGCTGTCCACGCCCGCCTGCTCGAGCGCGCCACGTCGTTCGTCGAGCGCTTCGAGTTCGGCCCTGGGCAGCAAGGTGGGCAAGCGCGGAGCCAGCCGCGTCGCGGCTTCGCGACAGCGTTCGATCAACGCTTGCACGCTCGACCCGTCGCCCGGGCTCGGCTCAGCCTGCAATTGTCGCAGGAACCAGAGTGCCGCGCGTTCCATGAGCCGCGCGACGTCGACGAACATGCGTGCCTGCACGTCATCGGCGACGCGATTGTCGAGCGCATCGATCCGCTGCCAGACATCGTCGATGTCGAAGACATCGCGCGCCATCATACAGGCGCGCACGATGTCGCTGGCCTTGGCGTCCGTCTCCTCTTGCAGCCGTTGCACGAACGCGCAGCCGACACGATTGACGAGCGCATTGGCCACGTGCGTCGCGAGGATCTCGCGCTTGAGCGGATGCCGTGCGGCGGCATCGGCAAAGCGGGTCTGCAACGGCTTCGGGAAATATTCGCGCAACATGTCCGCCACGAGCGCGTCTTCCGGCAGATCGGAATCGAGCAATTCATCGTAGAGCCACATCTTGCTGTAGGCCAGCAGCACGGCGCGCTCGGGCGAGGTCAAACCTGCTTTGGCTGCTTGCCGTTCGGCGATGTCCTCGTCGTTCGGCAAGAACTCTATCGCACGGTTCAAGCGGCCGGCGCGCTCGAGCGAGCGCATGAGCCGCACCTCCGATTCGAGCAGATCGCTCGCATAGCGGCCGGCAATGGCGAGCGCTTGGGTCTGCTGATAGTTGTCGCGCAGCACGAGCAGCCCCACCTCGTCCGTCATTTCCGCGAGCAGCACGTTGCGCTGCTTTTCCGTCATTTCTCCATCGGCCACGACGAGCCCGAGCAAGATCTTGATGTTGACCTCGTGATCCGAACAATCGACGCCTGCCGAGTTGTCGATCGCGTCGGTATTGATGCGCCCGCCCTTTTGCGCATATTCGATGCGCGAGAGTTGCGTGAGCCCGAGATTGCCGCCTTCCGCCACCACCTTCGCGCGCAATTGCGCGCCGTTCACGCGCACGCCATCGTTGGCGCGATCGCCGGCCTGCGCGTGCGTTTCGCGTGCCGCTTTCACGTAGGTCCCGATGCCGCCGTTGTAGAGCAGATCGACGGGAGCCAGCAAGATCGCGCGAATGAGTTCGTTCGGCGCGAGCGCGGAGGCCGTGATGCCCAGTACGGCCTGCACGGCCGGGGAGATCGGGATCGCCTTCGCCGTGCGCGCAAAGATGCCGCCTCCCGAAGAGATCTTCGTCGGATCGTAATCGGCCCAGCTCGAGCGCTCGAGCGCGAACAGCCGCTCGCGTTCGGCGAAGCTCGCTTCGGGATCGGGATTCGGGTCGAGAAAGATGTGCCGATGATCGAATGCGGCCAGCAGCCGGATATGGCGCGAGAGCAGCATGCCGTTGCCGAACACGTCGCCCGACATGTCGCCGATGCCGACGACCGTGAAGTCGGTTGTCTGCGTATCGATGCCCATCTGACGGAAATGGCGTTTGACCGATTCCCAGGCGCCGCGCGCCGTGATGCCCATCTTCTTGTGGTCGTAGCCCACCGAACCGCCCGAGGCAAAGGCATCGTCGAGCCAAAAGCCGTACTGGCGCGCGATTGCGTTCGCGTAATCGGAGAACGTGGCCGTGCCTTTATCGGCCGCGACGACCAGGTACGGATCGTCGCTATCGAGGCGCACGACATCGGGCGGACCGACGATCGCGCTGGCCTGACGGTTGTCGGTCACGTCGAGCAAGCCACGCAAGAACGTCTGGTAGCACGCTATACCTTCGCGCATCATCGCTTCGCGATCGGCGCCCGCGGGCGGATTCTTCACGACGAAACCGCCCTTGGAGCCTACGGGCACGATGACCGTATTCTTGACCATCTGCGCCTTCATGAGGCCCAGCACTTCGGTGCGGAAATCTTCACGGCGATCGGACCAGCGCAAGCCGCCGCGCGCCACGCGCCCGCCTCGCAGATGCACGCCTTCGATGCGCGGCGAATAGACCCAAATCTCGAACATCGGCTTCGGCTCGGGCAGCCCCGGCACGCGCGACGGGTCGAGCTTGAACGAGAGGTACGGCAACGGTTCGCCGTTCACCTCCCGTCGGAAGTAGTTCGTGCGTATCGTCGCATTGATCACGCCGAGGAATTGCCGCAAGATGCGGTCTTCGTCCAGGTTCGGCACTTGATCGAGCGCGGTCTCGATGCCTTTGAGCAGCGCCTCGGTACGCGTGGCGCGCGCGGGCCCGAGCGCAGGATCGAAGCGCGCGAGGAACAAATCGACGAGCCCGCGCGCGAGCGCCGGATTACCTGTTACCGCGCGTTCGATATAAGCATCGCTGAACGTCGAACCCACCTGTCGCAGATACTTCGCATAGGCGCGAAGGATCGAAACCTCTCTTGCCGAGAGTTGCGCGCGCAACACGAGGCGATTGAAGTCGTCGTTCTCGACTTCGCCGGCCCACACGCGAGCGAACGCTTCCTCGAACAAGGCCTTGACGCGCTCGATATCGAACTCGACGTCGTCCGTGAGCTCCAGCCCGAAGTCATGCACCCATGCAGGCATCGAACCTGCGGGTTCGATCAGATAGGGGCGCTCTTCGTCGACACGCACGCCGAGATGTTCGAGCATCGGCAAGCTGCGCGAGAGCGCGATCGACTGTCCGGCGCGATATACCTTGAATCGAAAAGCTCGCGGCGCCGCTTCGATCGGCCGGTATAGATTCATCGACAGCGTCTCGTTGCGATGCGCGGCTTCGATGAGATCGATATCGCGCACGGCCGTGCGCGCTGCGTAGTCTTCGCGATAGCCGGCCGGGAACGAATCTCCGTAGCGCTGCAACAGGCGATTGCCCTCTTCTTCGCCGAAGCGCTCGAGCAGTGCATCGGCGAGATCGTCCTGCCAGCGGCGCGTCGCTTGGACGAGCCGCACTTCGAGCTCTCGCGTGTCGACGTCCGGCAGCGCACCGGCATTCGTGCGCACCACGATGTGGATGCGCGCGAGCGGCGACTCCGAAAGCAGCGGCGTGAACTCCACGCTCGTCCCGTTGAACGCGTCGGCCAGCAGCTTCGCGATGCGTTGGCGAAGATCGGTGTTGTATTTTTCGCGAGCGACGAAGATCAGGCACGACACGAATCGCTCGAAGCGGTCGCGTCGCACGAACACACGCGTGCGCTGGTGTTCTTGCAGACGCAAGATGCCGAGTGCGATGTCGTAGAGCTCGTCCTCGTTGGTTTGAAACAGCTCGTCTCGCGGATACTGTTCGAGGACGGTGACGAGCGACTTGTGCAGATGCCCCTTTGCAAGGAAACCCGCGCGCCGCATGATATTCGCGCATTTGCGCCGCACGATCGGGATATCGTTGATCGAGCCCGTATAGGCCGTCGACGTGTACAAACCGAGGATGCGGCGCTCGCCGACGAGCTCGCCGAACGAATCGAAGAGCTTGACGCCGACGTAGTCGAGATACCCCGGCCGATGCACGGTCGCACGTGAATTGGCCTTCGTGAGAAAAATCGGCGACGCTGCGTCGATGATCGCGCCTGCCGCGCGCGGCAACGGCGTCGAGTCAGGCGCATTGTCCCTTCTCAAGTCCTCTCGCAAGATCCCCATCCCGGTGCCTTGCACCCCTTTCAGCGCGAAACCGCCGCCTTCTTGCCCTTGCCGCACGAGTGCGTAATCGCGCACGCCCAAGAACGTGAAATGATCGGCCACCATCCATTCGAGAAACGCACGCGCCTCGAATGCTTCGTCGCTCGACTGGCGCGCAGCCAACGCGTTGATCGTCTCTTTTGCCACGGCTTGCATCTTCGGCCAGTCCTCGACGGACGCCCGCACCTCCCCGAGCACGCGCGCGATACTGGCACGCAGCTCGGCCAGCTTGGCCGCTTCGGAACAGCGGTCGATCTCGAAGTGAATGAACGACTCGAGATGCGAGCGGTTCGCCGCATCGTCTTCATCGCTTGCCGCGCCGCCCGGTTCGATGCGCACGATCGCCCCTTGCGCGTCGCGCCAGACTCGGTAGACCGGGTGGTTCGCCGAATGCAGCGTGAGCCCGCAGCGATTCACTTCCATCGTCACCGAATCGACGAGGAACGGCATGTCGTCGTTGACGATCTCGATGACGGTGTGATCCGAGTGCCAGCCGTGCTCGTCGAGCACGGGGTTGTAGACGCGCAGTGCGGCGGCGCCGGAGGCGAACCGTTGCGCGGTTTGCCAATGGGCCATCGCCGCGCCGTATAGATCGGCGATGCTGCGGCTTTGCAAATCTTGCGCGTCGACCAGCTCGTAGTAGAAGCGCAAAAACGATTCGATCGGCTCGAAGGCGGCCTGCGGCCATCGTCCTCGCGCATAGTCGACGACGTCCTTCAGCAGATGAGCGACGGCTTCTTCGTTGTTCGTTAGCATGGTGCCTCGACGTTTGAAAAGTGGGGCCGGGCCAGCGCAAGCGCGATTATGCGCTCGTCGATGGCACGGCGACAGCCGAGGCATTCCCCGCCCAGGCCGCGATCGTCTGGGCGACCCATGCGGGATCGTCATGGGGCAGGTCATGTCCGGCCCAGGGGTGCTCGACCAGCGTCGCGCCCCACACTGCCGCGAGCTTCTTGGAGCAAGCGGGATGCACGAGCGCGTCGGCACGCGATACGAGCACGAGTACCGGGCAGCACGGCGACAATGGAGAACCCCGAAAACGCGCGGCCGCCGCTAGTTGCCGAATCGCATTCGCTCGAGTCGGCGGCGCGCTCTCGTAGATGGCAAGCCAGGCCGCGAGATCCGCCTCTTGCTCGTCCACGCGAGCGCACGTCAATGCGTGAATCGCGCTTTCCGCGTCACGTCTTGCGCTTGCGCCCCAGCACCGTGCCGCACGCCACAGCAGCGGCCAAGCGCTCGGCCGCACGCGTTCGAACGCCCCGTTGAATCGGCGCATGCTCGTATTGATGAGCACGAGCGCCTCGGTCTCGAACGGGAAGCGCTGCGCCCAATCGGCGGCCACCATCGCACCCAGCGAAAGCGCGACGATACGATACGGCGGCACTTGTCCGCTCCGTGCGAGCCGCGCGCGAATGAAGTCCGTGGTCGCGGCGATACTTGCGGGCGCGCGCTCGCTTGCGTACTGCCCGCTGCCGGGCAGATCGGGACAGATGATCGCTTGATCCACTCCGAACGCGCGCAGCCATTCCGGAAGCGCCGCCCAATGTCTCGCTTCGCGCGTCAGCCCGCGCAGCAAGATCCATGCGCTCATGGCCGCGGCCTCCTGTACCAGTGCTCGACTGCACGCGTCATCAAGAGATCGCGGCTCGCGCCGCAGGGCAGCCAACGCGCAGAGGCGTAAGCGGCGCGCGCGAGAAAATCGAGCAAGTTCGTATGCCGACGCAGGACACGTTCCGTGCGGTGGGCTTTGATTGGGTTGAACATGCCTTCCCTGCGCAAGATCTGCAGCGGGTTCTTTTTGATCCAGAGCCACGACCCGAGCTCGAGCGTCAGCGGCAAAAAGATAGAAGGCGCACGGCACTTGTCGTACGCGTAATCCCACAGATCGCCGTGCGCGAGATACTGCACGCTCTGCGGCTCGAACAGGTAACCGTGATGCGGATACGCTTGCTCGAGCATCGCCTTGAGCGCGAACATCTCCGGCAAATGGACGATGTGCTTCGTCGACTTAGCGTAAGGGAACCAGATACTGTCGCGAAAGCCGTAGCCTGAATGGCAATCGAGCGCGAAGCTCAGCGGCCGCGAAAGCAGTTCCTCCTCCACGACGCGCAGCATCGTCGCGGCCTCGATCTCCATCGGCGCCCCGCTCGGCCCGCGATACCAGGGCAGCCACGCGCCGATACGCTGTCCGCCGGCCAGGAACGGCACGCGCCCTTCCGCGTTTTGCGGTGCGTTGCGCATGAGATCGACGCCATTGGGATTGGAACGCTTCATCGCCCACATGCCGCCGGGATTAACGATCGGCATGAACACGAGCCGAACGCGGCTCAACTCGTCTTGGAGGAGTTCGTCCCATTCCAGGCGAGCGACGAGCGTGCGCATGTAATCGAGCAGCAGTTGCGTGCCGATTCGCTCGAGCCCGTGAATACCGGCGAAAAAGCCGATGGCGGGCGCCTGCGGATCGAGCGAGCCAACCGTGGCGACATAAATCGGGAAAGCGCGGCCGCACGTGTTCACTTCACACTCGACGCGCACGGCCATGCGGCGGCTGCCCGCGTCCAAAATCGCCTTGAGCGCTTCGTATTCGGCGAACGTCGTCTCGGGCAATGAGGGGAGAACAGCGGTCATCGCTTGTTACCCGAGTGTGAATTGAAAGGGGTGGGCCGTTAGTTCGGCCGGCTCCCCCAATATAGGCCGATTATCACGCTTTTCGGAACATTGAACGCAGGTTTCTCCCGACGCGATCCGCTCCGACGCCCTGCGGCCACGCCCCCTAGTGGCTCCATCGTCTTCTCCGAAATGGCTCTGAGCCTAAGAACCAAAGCTCGTTATAGTCGCCGTACCGCGTCAGCTCGAAAGCGTGCTGGCCCAGGCACCGATCGATCCGGTAAGACAAGGAGAACAGCGTGAACAATTCCGATCTGCAGGCCCGCAAAAATGCCGCTACGCCGCGCGGCATTGGCGTGATGTGCGACTTTTATGCTGCACGCGCCGAGAACGCCGAACTGTGGGACATCGAAGGCCGTCGCTTCATCGATTTCGCCGCGGGCATCGCCGTCTTGAACACGGGCCATCGCCATCCGCGCATCGTCGCCGCCATTCGGGATCAGTTGGAGCGCTTCACGCATACGGCCTATCAGGTTGTACCGTATGCGTCTTACGTCGAGCTTGCGGAAAAAATCAACGCCTGCGCGCCGGGTGCAGGTCCGAAGAAGACCGCCTTCTTCACGACCGGCGCCGAAGCCGTCGAAAACGCGATCAAGATTGCACGCGCCGCGACGGGCCGCCCGGGCGTCATCGCCTTTGCCGGTGGCTTTCACGGACGCACGCTGATGGGCATGGCGCTGACCGGCAAAGTGGCGCCGTACAAGGCCGGCTTCGGGCCTTTCCCGTCGGAGGTTTATCACGCACCGTTCCCGAATCGCGTCCACGCCATCACGACGGCCGATTCGCTGAAGGCATTGGAAAGCTTGCTGAAAGCGGATATCGAGCCGGCCCGCGTCGCCGCGATCATCTTCGAACCCGTGCAAGGCGAAGGCGGCTTTAACGTCGCCCCGCCCGATTTCGTGCGCGGCCTGCGCCGCATTTGCGACGAACACGGCATCGTCCTCATCGCCGACGAAGTCCAAACCGGGTTCGCCCGCACCGGCAAGCTGTTCGCGATGGAGCATTACGAAAGTGCGGCCGATCTCATCACGATGGCCAAGAGCCTGGCGGGCGGCATGCCGCTCTCGGGCGTCGTCGGCCGGGCCGATTTGATGGACGCCGCCGCCCCCGGCGGGCTCGGGGGGACCTACGCAGGCAATCCGCTCGCCTTGGCCTCGGCGCATGCGGTGCTCGATGTTATCGAAGAAGAACATCTGTGCGAACGCGCCGTGCTGCTCGGCGACAAGCTCAAGGCGCGCCTCGAAGCGTTGCGAGGCGACGTCCCGCAACTGGCCGACGTGCGAGGTCCGGGGGCGATGGTCGCGGCCGAATTTCTCGAGCCGGGCACGCGCGAGCCGGATCAGGCGTTCGTCAAGCGCGTGCAGGCGCGCGCGCTCGAGCGCGGCTTGCTGCTGCTTGCATGCGGCACCTACGGCAACGTCATTCGCTTCCTGTTTCCGCTCACCATCGAAACCTCCGTGTTCGATGAGGCACTGGGCGTGCTCGAAGAAGCGTTGAAAGAAAGCGTCGGCGCAATGGCGTAAGCTATTTTTCTTCCCGTTTTCCGCCGCTGGAGCCGAAATGCAGAACCTAGAGCAAATTGACCTGAAGGATTCGTCGTTGCTGCAAACGAAGGCCTTCGTCGCAGGAAGCTGGCAAGACGCCGACGATGGCGCCACGTTCGAAGTGCGCAATCCGGCCACGGGCGGCGTGCTCGCGCGCGTGCCGCAGATGGGCGCCTTTGAAACGCGCCGCGCGATCGAGGCCGCGAACGCGGCTTGGAGCGCCTGGCGT
This sequence comes from uncultured Burkholderia sp., assembly GCA_964425025.1. Classification (GTDB taxonomy): domain Bacteria; phylum Pseudomonadota; class Gammaproteobacteria; order Burkholderiales; family Burkholderiaceae; genus Trinickia. The sequence continues at coordinate 16,888 of CAYRLJ010000060.1, forward strand.
GCGCAAACGGCCAAAGGCCGCGCGGCCATCCTGCGCAAATGGTACGAGCTGATGCTCGCGAATGCCGACGATCTCGCCGCCATCATGACGGCCGAACAAGGCAAGCCCCTCGCCGAAGCCAAGGGCGAAATCCAATATGCGGCCTCGTTCCTCGAATGGTTCGGCGAGGAAGGCAAGCGAGTGTACGGCGACACGATCCCGAGCCCGGCGGCCGACCGGCGCATCGTCGTCGTCAAGGAACCGATCGGTGTCTGCGCGGCCATTACGCCGTGGAACTTCCCGGCCGCGATGATCACCCGTAAAGTCGGCCCGGCGCTCGCGGCCGGTTGTCCCATGGTCGTCAAGCCGGCCGAGGCAACGCCGCTGTCGGCGCTGGCGCTTGCGTTGCTGGCCGAGCGCGCCGGGGTGCCCGCCGGCGTCTTCAGCGTGGTGACGGGTGACCCAAAGGCGATCGGCGCCGAGATGACGAGCAACGCGCTCGTGCGCAAGCTCTCGTTCACCGGCTCGACGGCCGTCGGCCGGCTGTTGATGTCGCAGTGTGCTCCAACGATCAAAAAACTCTCGCTCGAACTCGGCGGCAATGCCCCGTTCATCGTATTCGACGACGCCGATCTCGATGCGGCGGTGGCCGGCGCAATCGCCTCGAAATACCGCAATAGCGGTCAAACCTGCGTCTGCGCGAACCGCCTCTACGTGCACGAAAAGGTCTACGATGCGTTCGCCGAGAAGCTGCGCGCCGCTGTCGCTCAACAACTGAAGGTGGGCCGTGGCACCGAAGCCGGCGTGACCTTGGGCCCGCTCATCAATGAAGCAGCATTGCTGAAAGTCGAAACGCATATCGCCGATGCTGTTTCGAAGGGTGCGCAAGTCGCGACCGGCGGCAAACGCCACCCGCTCGGGCACACCTTCTTCGAGCCGACCATCTTGACCGGCGTCACGTCGGCCATGAAGGTCGCGAAGGAAGAAACGTTCGGCCCCGTCGCGCCGCTGTTCAAGTTCGCCAATGACGATGAAGTCGTGCGCATGGCCAACGACACGGAATTCGGCCTCGCCGCCTACTTCTACAGCCGCGATATCGGCCGTGTCTGGCGCGTGGCGGAGGCGCTCGAATACGGAATGGTCGGTATCAACACGGGCCTCATCTCGAACGAAGTCGCGCCGTTCGGCGGCGTCAAGCAATCGGGCCTAGGCCGCGAGGGATCGCACTACGGCATCGACGAATACGTCGTCGTCAAGTATTTGTGCATGGGCATTTGAGTCTAACCGTGATTTAAATCGTTGATTTATTTATGGATTGGTAAAACGAATCGCGTCGTGCGACCGCTGAATGAATCGTTCGGCGCCACATTAAGCCAAGCCGCGCGCTTCGTCCGGCTGGCATTGCGCGCCTTTCGAGATGTTGCATTTGCTCGCCATCCGGTGGTTTACTAGCAGCGCTGTTATTTTGGCGCGGTATGCTTTGCGCCGCGCTGCCGGCCTATGGCAGCCTGGAAGAGCCACCGGCCGCCTGCCCTATGCAGCGGCGCCTTGGTGCGATACAACCGCGTCGAGGTCGATCGAACCACTCGAGGAGTCAACGTGAAAAAATTGTTAGCCGCCGTGACCATCGCCACGCTCGCCGCATCGGCCGGCCTGGCGCAAGCGAAAGACTGGAAGCAAATCAAAATCGGTGTCGACGCGAGCTACGCCCCCTTCGAATCGAAAGCCTCCGACGGCAAGCTCGTCGGCTTCGACATCGATCTCGGCAATGAGATCTGCAAACGACTGCACGCAAAGTGCGTTTGGGTCGAAAACGACTTCGACGGCATGATCCCCGGTTTGAAGGCCAAGAAGTTCGACGGCGTGCTGTCGTCGATGACGATCACGCCTGAGCGCGAACAGCAAATCGCGTTCTCGAAGCCGCTGTTCGACACGCCTACCGCGCTCGTCGCGAAGAAGGGCTCGAGCCTGAAGCCGACAGCCGAATCGCTCAAGGGCAAATCGGTCGGCGTCGAGCAAGGCACGACGCAAGAAAAGTACGCGAAAGACAATTGGGCGCCCAAAGGCGTGAACGTCGTTCCTTATCAGAACCAAGACCAGGTCTATCAAGATCTGCAGTCGGGCCGTCTCGACGCCGCCTTGCAAGACAAAGTGCAAGCGGAAGTCGGCTTCCTGAAGCAACCGCGCGGCAAGGACTTCCAGCAAGCCGGCGACGAAATCAAGAGCGGCGCCGCGGCCATGGGCATGCGCAAGGAAGATACGGATCTCAAGAAAGCCGTCGACGGCGCCATCGACGGCATGATGAAAGACGGCACCTACAAGACGCTCGAGAAGAAGTACTTCAGCTTCGACGTCTCCCCGAAGGGCTGATCGCCGGCCGGGCACAATCGCCCGGTGCTCGAGGACAGAAGGGCTCCGCGTCGTACCGGAGCCTTTTTTATATTGCATGCCCGCACGGCGCCGAGAACGCCGCGCGCGGCCGACGTACAATCGAACACCATCGACCCGTCGAGCGGCGTGCAGGAAAGACGCTGAAATCGCTATGCAAAAGAAGATCCATCCGCTGATCGCCCCCTCGCTCGGCACCGAGCGCACGTTGACGAGCTTTCATTACGGCCCGTCGGGCGGGAGCAAGGTCTACGTGCAATCGTCCTTGCATGCCGACGAGCTGCCTGGAATGCTCGTCGCCTGGGAATTACGCCGCAAGCTCGCCGCGCTGGAGGCCGCGGGCAAACTGCGCGCCGAAATCGTCGTCGTGCCGGTTCCCAATCCGATCGGGCTCAGTCAACATGTGCTCGGGCAAATGATCGGCCGGTTCGAAACGAATACGGCGACGAACTTCAACCGCAACTTCTACGACCTCGCGGCGCTCGTGATCCCGCGCATCGAGAGCACTTTGACGGCTGATGCCGACGCGAACCTGCGCGCCGTGCGCAGCGCGATGCGCGAAGCGCTCGACGCGCAAACGCCGCGCACGGAACTCGAATCGCAGCGGTTGGCCCTGCAGCGCCTGTCCTACGACGCCGACATCGTGCTCGATCTGCATTGCGATTTCGAAGGCGCGATGCATATCTATACCAACCCGGAGCTATGGACCGATGTCGAGCCGCTCGCGCGCTATCTCGATGCAAAAGCCTCGCTGCTCGCGCTCAATTCGGTCGGCAACCCGTTCGACGAAATTCACAGCTTCTGCTGGTCGGAGCTGCGCGCGCGCTTCGGCAACCGCTTCCCGATCCCGAACGGTTCGATTTCGGTGACGGTCGAGCTGCGCGGTCAAGCCGACGTATCCTACGCGCATGCCGAGCATGACTCGCAAGCGATCGTCGAATACCTCACTCAGCGCGGGCTCATCGACGGCCTAGCGGCCCACCTGCCGCCGCTCGCGTTCCCCGCCACGCCGCTCGCCGGCACCGAACCGCTTGTCGCCCCGATCTCGGGCGTGCTCGTATTCCGTACGCCGGCCGGCATTTGGATCGTGAAAGGCCAAGAGATCGCCGACATCGTCGACCCGCTGACCGACCGCGTCGAAACGGTCAGAGCCGGCACATCGGGCGTCCTCTACGCGCGTCACCGGACCCGCTTCGCCACCGCCGGCATGGAAGTGGCCCGTATCGCCGGCGCGACGCCCTTTCGAAGCGGCTCTTTGCTGTCCGCCTGACGCCCCCCGGCAGCTCGCAGTTTCCTCATTTCACGCTAGCCGCCCGCCCTTGTCACACGGGTGGGCGACTTTCTCCAGGCTCTTAAGTTTGGCTTAATTCTGGGCTGCGACCATGCATCCATACCACCCCTGTTGAGCCGCTGGAGCATCGGCGGCGTCTTTTTATCTCCTACGCGTGGCGGCCGCACAGCCCGTGCGGCACCGTAAATGGAAACGGCGATGATCGAAGATACGGTGTTCAAGCATCTGCGCACGATGCTCAAGCGCGAGCATGCGCTGCCGGTCCAAAGTTGCCGCGTCTCGACACCCGTGCAACGACCCTGGGGGCGTACCTACCGGCTAGTCGAATGGACGATGCATAAGGATTCACCTTCGAATCGCTGCGTCGTACCGGCCGAATATACCGATACCGATATCGCGCGCCTCGTCGCCTCCCACGTTCCAGGCCGCGTCTACTTCGACGAAGTTTGCTGAGCGCCCGCACCTCAATCTCTGGTGTGACCCCGCGTCCAATGACGCGGCGCGCCGTTCTCTGCTAGTCTTGCAGGCCAATTACCTACATTCCAGCGTTTCTCGATGGACAACACCTTTAACGAGCGTGGCGTCATGATCACGCGCAACGGGCTCAGCGCGGGCGGCCAGATTTTTTCGTTGCGTGAGATCCAAAGCGCACGTATCGAGACGATTCAAAAGAACAAGATTCTGCCGCTCACGCTTTCGCTGTCGGGCGTGGCGATTGCCATCGGGGGCGGTATTGCCGTATCCGGCGCGGCAATGACGCTGGGCATCATGCTGTTCGTCGTCGGTATCCTCGCGTGGACCACGCAGGACATCAATCACCGGCTCCTGGTCTCGACGCAAGGCGGCGATCGCGAGGCACTGACGAGCCCCGATCTCGATTTCGTGAAACGCGTCGATCAAGCGCTACAGGGCGCGCTCGCATTGACTCACAGCGCGAGCGCAACCGCGCAGTAACGCTTTCCCCGCCCACCATAGGCGGCGGGGCCCTCCTCTCGTTCTTCAGTCCAACGACAGCGGCTTAACGCGCCAAATATTCTTGGCGTACTCATCGATGGTTCTATCGGACGAGAACCGTCCCATGCCGGCCACGTTCGCAATAGCGCTCGTCGTCCATGCGCGCGGATCGCGAAACCGCGCGTCGACGGCATCCTGAGCGGCCGCGAAAGCCGCGAAATCGGCCAGCACCATGTAATGGTCGCCCCAGTCAACGAGTGTGTGGAAGATGTCCGAAAAGCGATGCGGGTCGCCATCGGCAAAATAGCCGGTGCGGATCTGATCGAGTGCAAGCCGCAATTCGGGATCGCGCTCATAGATCTCGCGCGGCCGATAACCCGAGGCGCGCAAGTCGCTGACCCCATCGGCCGTGAGCCCGAAAATGAACATGTTCTCGCGCCCCACGGCTTCGCATATTTCGATGTTTGCGCCGTCCATCGTGCCGATCGTCAATGCGCCGTTCAACGCAAGCTTCATGTTTCCCGTGCCCGAAGCTTCCGTACCGGCCATCGAGATCTGCTCCGACAAGTCGGCGGCCGGAATCATGAGTTCGGCCACGCTGACACCGTAATTGGGCACGAAGACGACTTTCAACCGATCGCCCACGATCGGATCGTTATTCACCTTCTCGCTCACATCGCCGATGAGCTTGATGATCGTCTTCGCCATCTTGTAGGCCGACGCCGCTTTACCAGCAAAGATGACGACGCGCGGCACCCAATCGTCGTTGGGTCGGGCGCGAATGTGGTTGTATCGAACGATCACATGCAGGACGTTCAGCAGTTGCCGCTTGTACTCGTGAATCCGTTTCACTTGCAGATCGAACAGCGCGTCCGGGTGAATCGTGCAGCCGGTCTCGTGCAGCAGGCGCTGCGCGAGGCGTATTTTGTTGCGGCGCTTCGCTGCTCGAAACTCCGACGCGAAAGCGGTGTCGTCCTTGAGCTTGGAAAGCTTCTCCAGCTCGAACAAATCCGTGCGCCAGCGCGTGCCGATACGCGTATCGATCAGCCTCGACAGCGGCCGGTTCGCCTGCGAGAGCCAGCGCCGCGGCGTGATGCCGTTCGTCACATTCGTGAACCGCTCGGGAAAAACGCGCGCGAACTCGCTGAAAAACTCGCGCTCCATCAATTGCGAATGGAGCTGTGACACACCGTTGACCTTTTGGCTCGTGACGATCGCAAGATGGGCCATGCGCACGCGACGCTGGCCGTATTCGTCGACGAGCGATACGCGCCGAATCACCTCGATGTCGTGCCCGAAATGCTCGCTCGCCTCCTTCAGAAAACCGGCGTTGATCTCGAAGATGATTTCGAGGTGTCGCGGCAACAAACGCGCGAGCATGTCGACGTCCCATGTCTCGAGCGCTTCGGGCATCAGCGTGTGATTCGTATAGGAGAAGATTTGATGAACCATCTTCCAAGCGCGATCCCACGGCACATGGTGAACGTCGACGAGTAGCCGCATGAGTTCGGGAATCGCGAGCACGGGATGCGTGTCGTTCAAATGAATCGCCACTTTCTCGGCGAAACGCCCGAACGTGCTGTGCGTGCGCTGATAGCGGCGAATCAAGTCCTGCATCGTCGCGGAGACGAAGAAGTACTCTTGGCGCAGCCGCAGCTCACGGCCGGCGGGCGTCGAGTCGTCCGGATACAGCAACCGCGTTACGTTCTCCGAGCGTTCCTTCGCTTCGACGGCGCGACGATAGTCGCCCTGATTGAATGCCGAAAGATTGAGCTCCTCCGTCGCGCGCGCAGACCAAAGGCGCAACGTGTTCGTCGCGCTCGTCCCGAAACCGGGAATCACGGTATCGAACGCCATCGCATTGACGTGGTCTGTGTCGACCCATTCGACGTGCCCGTCGCGCACAATCGTGCGTCCGCCGAATTGAACGACGTACTGCACCTCGGGTCGCGGAAACTCCCAGGGATTGCCGGCTCGCAACCAGTAGTCCGGGGACTCCACCTGCTCGCCCTCAACGATCTGCTGACGGAACATGCCGTAGTCGTATCGAATCCCGTAGCCGAAGCCGGGAATGGCCAGCGTCGCCATCGAGTCGAGAAAACAAGCGGCCAGTCGGCCAAGGCCGCCGTTGCCGAGCGCGGCATCGGGCTCGAGATCCGTCACGGCCTCTAGGTTGATGCCCAGGCTCGCGAGCGCTTCCTTCATCTGATCGTGGATTCCAAGCGCGAGCAACGCATTCGTGAACGTGCGGCCAATGAGGAATTCCATCGACAAGTAATAGACGCGCTTGACGTCCTGCTCGTACTGCTGCCGCGTGGTTTTCATCCAGCGGGCGACGAGCCGATCGCGCACGGCGAGCGCCGCGGCGTTGAGCCAATCTTGCGGCCTGGCCGCGACGGCGTCTTTACCGACGCCGTACATCAGCCGGTTGGAAATAGAGCGCCGTAGCGCATCGACGGTACTGTTGAGCTGGTCGAATTCCAGATCGACGGCTGTCATCGAGTTCCTCCTCGCACAAGCAGCGGCATGCGCCTTGCTGGCGCGGGGGCCCTCAGACACCTGCCGCGGGAATGTGCAGGTTACGCCATTTCGGACGGATGTGAAGGTGACGTTTCGGAGCGCTGGGCGCCCCGCTTCAACTGCGCACCGCGTTTCATGAGCATCGCCGTTGGCGCCCCGATGAGCAGCGGCCTAGTATGAAAGGACAGCCGCCGCTCATCGGAGATCGACATGACAACGCAAACGAACATCCACTCGGTCATCGGCATGCTTCACGCGCAAGAACTTTTGACGCTCTCGGTCATCCGCGCGCTACCGCCGGACACGCGATGCCGAATCGCCGACGAACTGAAAGCGCACGCGGAGCTGGCGATGCAGCCCCAGCCGATCGTATCGGGCGAACGGGATACGCTCGAGGCGTTTCGTATGCACGTGAAACGACTTTCGATTTTGCTTGCGTCGATGTCGTAAGCGCTCTGCGCCACTGATGCCACACACGGTGCAGTAGGCACCCAGCACGGCGAATGCCAGAGATTGCCCGAATCGATCAGCGCGGCAGATAGGCGAGCGGATCGACGGGTTTGCCCGCGCGGCGGATTTCGAACTCGAGGGTACCGCGCCCGGTGGAATCGGCGCCCATTTGCGCAATGGGCTGGCCCTTCTTGACGGTATCGCCTTCCTTGACGAGGACCTCGCCGTTCACGGCATAGCCTGTCACAACATCGCCGTCATGTTTGACGACGATGAGCGACTTGTATTGATCCAACCCGTTGCCGACGTAGATGACGTTTCCATCGGCAGAGGCCTTCACAGGCTCTTCGGGTCGTCCCGTGATGACGATGCCTTTGATGTTGCCCGCATCGGCCACTCGAACGACTTGCCCGTAAGCGGGCCACGCGGGCCGCACGACGATGGCATCGTTCGTGCCGGCATTCACGCCGGGCTGCGGTGCGACGCGTATCACTTGGCCGGGTGCCAGCATTGCCGTGCGCGGCAAATTGTTCCATGCGGCTAGATCGTCCGCCCGCTGGCCGAATGCGGCCGCGATGCCGGGCAGCGTATCGCCGGCATTCACGCGATAAGAGCCGGCCGGAACGTGTGACGGCTGTTGCTGCGATCGCGACGCGAATGGCGATTGGCTCATCCAATCGCCTGTTGCGCAGCCGCCAAGAAACATTGCGCCGGCCAATGCCAACGCAGCCCGCGCCATTGTGAGGCGCTGTCGTGCAGGAATACTCACCGTCTTCACCCTCGGCCCTCGATCGATGCGATGTTGCCATTCGAACCCGGCCCGCCGGCACGCTGCCAAACAACTTGCGCCGACGGGCCGGACCTTATCGTTCTTTACGATCGTACTAGCCGAGCATCGTACACGAGGCGCGAGCACAAAACGAAACTGGCTCGCGCCCCTTGCGGGGCCGCGAGCCAGCGAGTCACTGCCAGCCGATCGCTACCGTCTGACCAATGGGGCGCGATCGCGTTCCGTGAGTGGTACTTAACGGCCGAAGTACAGCGGCTGTTGGCCGTCCGCATTCGCGGGCTGAGCGCTTTGCATCCGGACAGGCGCACCGGATTGCGACGTGCTTGCCGCCGCCACGCCACCATAGCCTTGTTGCGCGTTCACACGTTGCTCCGCCGCCTGGATGTCTTCCGGGTAATACGGGTCACGACCGACCGGCCGATAGCCCGCTTGTTCCACGTTGATGAGGTCTTGGCGCACTTGCGCGCGTGTGACGGGACCGTTATTCGGCGATACGGATTGAGCGTACGAAGCGAGCGGGATCGACAAAGCGGAAGCCGCAACCATTGCATACACGAGTGATTTCATGATCTACCTCCGAAACTGTGATTCGCCGCGTGCGATGTGCCGCAGCGATTAACCACAGTTTAATCATCGAATCACCTAGGGAAAACCACTAATTTTACGAAATTGAATTTCCGAAATAGCAACAATGCACGCCATGCTCACTAAATTTATCTGCAAATCAACACAAATTGCTCACTTTTTGCACATCACGTCTCACCTTGCCCTCGCCTCGTCTTGCACGACACACACCCTAGGCCCACGTCGCGTGGAAGCTGCCTTCACGATCAATACGCTCGAACGTGTGCGCGCCGAAGAAATCGCGCTGCGCTTGTACGAGATTCGCAGGCAGCCGCTCGGACCGGTAAGCGTCGAAGTAGGCGATCGCCGAAGCAAACGTCGGCACGGGCACGCCGGCTGTGACGGCCGCCACGACGATCTCGCGCAACGCGGCTTGATAACGTTCCGAAATCTCGCGGAAGTACGGATCGAGCAGCAAATTGGCGAGCGCCGGATCGTGCGTGTAGGCATCGGTGATCTTTTGCAGGAACCGCGCCCGGATGATGCAGCCGGCGCGGAAGATCTTGGCGATGCCACCGAAGTCAAGGCTCCACTTGTATTCTTCGGATGCCGCGCGCAATTGCGCGAAGCCTTGCGCATACGAGATCACCTTGCTCAGATAGAGGGCCTGGCGCACAGCTTCGACGAAAGCCGCGCGATCGCCCGCAAACGGCTTGGCTTGCGGCCCGGACAACACTTTGCTGGCGGCGACGCGCTGCGATTTGAGCGATGACAGCACCCGCGCGAAGACCGACTCCGTGATGAGCGGCAGCGGCACACCGAGATCGAGCGCGTTTTGGCTCGTCCACTTGCCGGTACCCTTTTGCGCGGCGCGATCGAGGATCATATCGACGAGATCGCGGCCCGTCTCTTCGTCCCGCTTGCCGAAGATCTTGGCGGTGATGTCGATGAGATAGCTATCGAGTTCGCCCTCGTTCCATTCCGTGTACACCTTGGCCAATTCGGCGTTCGTGAGTCCTGCTACCTGCTTGAGCACGGCGTAGCTTTCGGCGATCAACTGCATGTCGCCGTACTCGATGCCGTTGTGGACCATCTTGACGAAGTGGCCGGCTCCGTCGGGGCCGATGTAGGCCACGCAAGGCTCGCCGTCCGGCGCTTTCGCTGCGATCTGGGTCAAGATCGGGGCGACGAGATCATAGGCGTCGCGTTGGCCGCCCGGCATGATCGCGGGCCCTTTGAGCGCACCTTCCTCGCCGCCCGACACGCCCGTGCCGATGAAGTGCAGGCCCGCTTGAGCGAGTTCCTGATTGCGGCGAATCGTGTCGGTGAAATGGGTATTGCCACCGTCGATCAGCACATCGCCCTTGTCGAGCAGTGGTTTGAGTGCGGCGATCGTCGCATCGGTCGGCTCGCCGGCCTTGACCATCAACAAAATACGCCTCGGC
>CAYRLJ010000061.1:0-27053 GCA_964425025.1 uncultured Burkholderia sp.
AACGCGATGCCCATGCCGACCTTGCGCGGCTGATGCACGTTCCAAAACAGCAGCACGAGCGCGACGAAATCGGGAATGCCGATGAGCCGGCCCCATGGCATCAGGTTCAACAGGAACGCCGCGGCGAGGCTGAACGAGATGAAGTAAGGATTGACCGGCAGCAGAATGTACTGCGGGCGATTCATCGCTGAACTCCCGACGCGGCGCGCGGCGTGCCCGCGCTTGCCCCGCTCTTAGCTTTGGCTTTGGCCTGGGCTTCGGCCGCGGGATTCGCGGCCTTCTCGGCTCGCTTCTCGGCCGTATTGCTCGCGGCTTTATCCGTCGCTTTTTTATCTTCGGGCTTTTCCTCGCCCGCTTTCTGGGCAGGCTTTGCCGCTTTGTCGCCCGCCTTCTCGGCGCCCTTCGCGGTTTTCTTCGCCTTCGTATCCTTAGGCTGCGACGCCGCCTCGGGTTCGGCGGGGCGCGGGGGCACGTCGCTCTGATAATGAAGCACGAGCACGTCTCGCGCGCCAAGCACAGCTGCCACCGGCAAGCAGACGACGCGCGCGAAAGCCGTATCCGCCTGCTTGTCGACGCGCACGACTTTCGCGACGGGCAAGCCTTCCGGATAGACGCCGTCGAGCCCGCTCGTCACGAGTTCGTCGCCGGCCACGATATCGGCGCTGATCGGCACGAAGCGCAGCTCGAGCGTATCGCCGGCCGCCGTGCCGTAGACGACGCTGCGCAAGCCCGTGCGTACGATCTCGACGGGCACCGCTTGGTTTTTGTCGGTGAGCAGGGTGACTTCCGACTGCAGCGGAAATACGCGCGTGACCTGCCCGATCATCCCGTCTTCGCTGACGACGGGCGAGCCGTTCTGAACACCGTGTTGCGAGCCGCGGCCGATCACGACTTTCTGCGTGAACGGATCGCGCATGCCGTACTGCACGTCGGCCGGAATCGATTGGGTCGTGACATTGCGCGACAGATTGAGCAGCGCGCGCAAATGCAGGTTTTCCGCCGTGAGCGTCGCGACTTGATTCGCTTCGAGCGAAAGCTGCAGGTTCTTGGTGGCGAGCGTTTGGTTGTCGCGCCGCAGCGTGTTGCTCGAGACGACGAAGTGGGCCGCGCCGAGCACGAGGTCGCGCGGTGCGAGCGCGGCGCGCTGCAGCGGATAAAGCCCCGCATCGAGCACGGCGCGCACGACTTCGAGCGTCTTGAACCGTGCGTCTGAAACGAGCAGCACCAGCGAGAGGACGACGAAGAAGATGAGCCGCGCGAGCGCGGATGGGCCTTGCTTAAATAGAGGCGGCGGACTGTATTCCATGGTCGACGCCGAGAGCGTGAACGTTGGCGGGAATGAAAGCGGCGCGCATCAGCGCTCGATCGATGTTGAGCGAGCGATGCGCGCGCGGCTCACCTGCAACGTCACTCGTACGAGAAGATGCTGCCGAGTTTGTCCATGCGTTCGAGCGCCATCCCGGATCCGCGCACGACGCACGTGAGCGGATCCTCGGCGACGAGCACGGGCAGGCCCGTTTCTTCCGCGAGCAGGCGATCGAGATCGCGCAGCAGCGCACCGCCGCCCGTCAGCATCATGCCGCGCTCGGCGATGTCGGCGCCGAGTTCCGGCGGCGTTTGTTCGAGTGCGATCTTGACCGACGAGACGATCTGGTTGAGCGGGTCCGTCAGCGCTTCGAGGATTTCGTTGCTCGAGATCGTGAAGCTGCGCGGAATGCCTTCCGACAGATTGCGCCCCTTGACTTCCATTTCCTTGACTTCGGAGCCCGGGAATGCCGACCCGATTTCCTTTTTGATCGCTTCGGCCGTTTGTTCGCCGATCAGCATGCCGTAGTTGCGGCGGATGTAGTTGACGATCGCTTCGTCGAACTTGTCGCCGCCGACGCGCACCGAACCCTTGTAGACGATGCCGCCGAGCGAGATCACGCCGACTTCGGTCGTGCCGCCGCCGATATCGACGACCATCGAGCCCGTCGCTTCCGACACGGGCAGGCCCGCGCCGATCGCGGCGGCCATCGGCTCTTCGATCAGGTAGACCTGCGAGGCGCCCGCGCCGTGAGCCGCTTCCTTGATCGCGCGGCGCTCCACTTGCGTCGAACCGCACGGCACGCAGATGATGATGCGCGGCGAAGGCGAAAACATGCGCGATTCGTGGGCCGTCTTGATGAACTGCTTGATCATCTGCTCCGTCACCGTGAAATCGGCGATGACGCCGTCTTTCATCGGTCGGATCGCTTCGATGTTGCCCGGCACCTTCCCAAGCATTTGCTTGGCCTCGCGGCCGACTGCCTGAATGGTTTTCTTGCCGTTGGGGCCGCCTTCCTGACGAATCGACACGACTGACGGTTCATCGAGGACGATGCCTTTGCCGCGCATGTAGATCAGCGTGTTGGCGGTGCCGAGATCGATCGCTAGGTCGTTGGAAAAGTAGCTGCGCAAAAAGCCGAACATGAATCCTGTCTCGCGGGAGAAGCCGGGCATCGCCGTCATGGCGCCGTGCGGCGGCGGAAAAAATTAAAAGCTTCGGGTTCTGAGCGGCTGCCGTTCGAGCGCCGCCACGCGAGCGCGAAGCTGCAATGAATTAGACCGGAGGCCGCGGCAAGCAGGGCGGCGGGTTATCGTTTGCGCCGAGAGCCAGGGGCGGGCGGTCCGGGTTTGATTCGAACGCGTAATGATACCTTATAATTTCGACCTACTTATAGTAGACGGGCGGTGCTTTTTGCCGTTCCCGGCCCCCTCGTCGAGGGTACGATCCGACGTCCTAACTCCCTGGCGCAACATCGTTTTTTCCACGTGGCGCCTAGGCCCTTGCTTCCGGTGAAACGCATGGCTTTGATCCTGACCGATGTGAAACGCATCGCCCATCTCGCGCGGCTCGAATTGGCCGATGCCGAGTGCGAGCACACCCTTGCCCAGCTCAACGAGTTCTTTGGGCTCGTCGAGCAGATGCAGGCCGTGAATACCGCCGGCATCGCGCCGCTCGCGCATCCGATCGAGCAAATCGAGGACGTCGCGCTACGCTTGCGCGAGGACGCCGTGACCGAAACGGTGGAGCGCGAACTCAACCAGCAAAGCGCGCCCGCGGTGCAAGAGGGGCTATTTTTGGTCCCGAAGGTGATCGAGTAACCGCCTCCCCCTCAGGATCCTAGGAAAGTTAACGACATGTACGAGAAAAGTTTGAGCGAGCTTGCGAGCGCGCTCGCAAGCCGTGCGACGTCCGCCGTCGAACTCGCGCAGCTGTATCTGAAGCGGATCGAGGCGGCGCGCGAGTTGAACGCCTTTATCGAAGTCCAGCCCGAACGCACGCTCAGCCAAGCGCGCGCGGCCGATGCGCGGCTCGCGCGCGGCGAGGGCGGGCCGCTCACGGGTCTGCCCATCGCGCACAAGGATGTGTTCGTCACGCGTGGCTGGCATTCGACGGCCGGCTCGAAAATGCTCGCGGGCTACGAAAGTCCGTTCGATGCGACCGTCGTCGAGCGGTTCGAACGCGCCGGCATGGTGACGCTCGGCAAGACGAACATGGATGAATTCGCGATGGGCTCGTCCAACGAGAACTCGGCGTTCGGGGCCGTGCGCAATCCGTGGGATCAGCGCGCCGTGCCCGGCGGCTCGTCGGGCGGCTCGGCCGCCGCCGTGGCCGCGCGCCTCGCACCGGCCGCCACAGCTACCGATACGGGCGGCTCGATTCGGCAGCCCGCGTCGTTCTCGGGCGTGACGGGCATCAAGCCCACCTACGGGCGCGTCTCGCGCTACGGCATGATTGCATTCGCGTCGTCGCTCGATCAAGGCGGCCCGATGGCCAAGAGCGCGGCCGATTGCGCGCTGCTGCTCAATGCGATGGCCGGTTTCGACGAGCGCGATTCCACCAGCTTGCAGCGCGCCGACGAAAATTACACGCGGCTTATCGGGCAAGCCTTCACGGCCGATGCCCCCACGGGCAAACCGCTCGCCGGCCTGCGCATCGGCCTGCCCAAGGAGTATTTCGGCGATGGGCTCGCGCAGGACGTGCGAGCGGCCGTCGATGCGGCCCTCGAGCAATACGAAGCGCTCGGCGCGACGCTCGTGCCCGTTTCGCTGCCGAAGACCGAACTCTCGATCCCCGTTTATTACGTGATCGCGCCGGCCGAAGCATCGTCGAACTTGTCTCGTTTCGACGGCGTCCGCTACGGCCACCGCGCGAGCGAGTACCGTGACTTGCTCGACATGTACAAGAAGTCGCGCGCACAAGGGTTCGGCCCCGAAGTGAAGCGCCGGATTCTGGTGGGGACATATGTGCTGTCGCACGGCTATTACGACGCCTACTACCTGCAGGCGCAAAAAATTCGCCGCATCATCGCGCAAGACTTTCAAGAAGCCTTCAAGGCTTGCGATTTCATCATGGGTCCCGTGGCGCCTTCGGTTGCCTGGGACATCGGCGCGAAGGGCGATGATCCCGTGCAGATGTACCTGGCCGACATCTATACCTTGTCCGTCAGCTTGGCCGGCTTGCCCGGCATGAGCGTGCCCTGCGGTTTCGGCACGGGCGCGAACGCGAGCCGCCCTGTCGGCCTGCAGATCATCGGAAACTATTTCGACGAGGCTCGTATGCTGCAGATCGCCGATGCGTTCCAGCGCGTCACGGATTGGCACACGCAAGCGCCGCAAGCGGCTTCGCGGGAGGCATGAACATGAAATGGGAAGTCGTCATCGGTCTCGAGACGCATGCGCAGTTGTCGACCGCCTCGAAAATTTTCTCGGGTGCGTCGACGCGCTTCGGCGCCGAGGCCAACACGCAAGCGTGCGCCGTCGATTTGGCATTGCCGGGCGTGCTGCCCGTGATGAATCGCGGTGCCGTCGAGCGCGCGATTCGATTCGGTCTGGCGATTGGCGCCACGGTCGCGCCGCGCAGCATCTTCGCGCGCAAGAATTACTTCTATCCGGATCTGCCAAAGGGCTATCAGATCAGCCAATACGAGATCCCGGTCGTCCAAGGCGGCACGATCACGATTCAAGTCCCCGCCAATGAGAAGGCGGGCGTCGCGGCTTATGAAAAGACGATTCAGTTGACGCGCGCGCACCTCGAGGAAGACGCGGGCAAGTCGCTGCATGAAGACTTCGCCGGCATGACGGGGATCGACTTGAATCGCGCCGGCACGCCGCTGCTCGAGATCGTCACCGAGCCCGAGATGCGCAGCGCGGCGGAGGCCGTGGCCTACGCGAAGTCGTTGCATGCGCTCGTCGTTTGGTTGGGGATTTGCGATGGAAACATGCAAGAAGGCTCCTTCCGGTGCGACGCGAATGTCTCGGTGCGCCCGGTCGGGCAGAAGGAATTGGGCACGCGCGCCGAAATCAAGAATCTAAACTCGTTCCGTTTCCTCGAAGAGGCGATTCAGTTCGAGGTGCGGCGCCAAATCGAGTTGATCGAAGACGGCGGCACGGTGGTGCAGGAAACGCGCTTGTACGATCCCGATCGCCGCGAAACGCGTTCGATGCGCAGCAAGGAAGACGCGCAAGATTACCGTTATTTCCCCGATCCCGACCTGATGCCGCTCGTCATCGACTCCGCGTGGATCGAACGGGTGAAAGGCGAGATGCCTGAGCTGCCGGCCGCTATGCAGCAGCGCTTCGTCGAGCAATATGGCGTGACGCCCTATGACGCGACGGTGCTCACGTCGAGCAAGGCGATGGCCGGTTACTTCGAAGCCGTTGTTGCGAAGTTGGGGCCGACGCAGGCAAAGACGGCCGCGAATTGGCTGATGGGAGAAGTATCGTCGCAGTTGAACCGCGATGGCCTCGAGATGGATGCCTGCCCCGTTTCCGCCGCGCAACTGGCTCTGGTTCTGCAACGGATCGCCGACGGCACGATTTCGAACAAGATCGCGAAGGAGATCTTCCTCGCGATTTGGGATGAAAAGGCGGACGACGAAGACGCGGCCGACCGGATCATCGAAGCGAAAGGTCTGAAGCAAATCTCCGACACCGGCGCGCTCGAAGCCATCATCGACGAGGTGCTTGCGGCCAACCAGAAATCGGTCGAAGAGTTCCGCGCCGGCAAAGAGAAGGCGTTCAATGCGCTAATCGGACAAGCGATGAAGGCGACCAAGGGGAAGGCCAATCCGCAGCAGGTCAATGAGTTGCTTAAGAAGAAGCTTTCCGCCTGAGCTTGTTGCGGTCGATGATCGAGCGGCGGCTGGCCGGTGCCCTTCAAGCGTGGGTGCCGGTCAGCCGAATAGGCTGTTGAGCGATAAAGAGGGGACCGTAGCGTATGGCCAAGCGCACGCAGTTGGATGATTTCCGAGTCCCGTTTTACGACGGCGACAAAGCAGCGAAGGCATTTTCCCTTGGCCGTTTCGACGCGGGCGCCAAGCCCTTCTCGGCCGGTTCGACGCCGGCCGATCGCGAGCGCTTGGCCACCTATGCCGTCCAACTCGACGAGATGCAGGAACGCTTGCACGCGCAGCGTCGCGACCGCGTGCTGCTTGTGCTGCAAGGCATGGACACGAGCGGCAAGGACGGCACGATTCGAGCCGTTTTTCACGAGGTCGATCCGCTGGGCGTACGCATCGCGAGCTTTCGAGCGCCCACGCCCGACGAACTCGCGCACGATTTCCTTTGGCGCGTGCATCAACATGCGCCGGCCGCTGGCGAGTTGACGATTTTCAATCGCAGCCATTACGAAGATGTGCTCGTACCGCGCATTAGAGGCGAACTCAGTGCCAAGGAGTTCGCGAGCCGCTGCGAGCACATTCGTCATTTCGAAGCGTTGCTCGCCGATTCGGGTACGGCGATCATCAAATGCTTCCTCCATATTTCGAAGGACGTGCAGCGCGAGCGCCTGCAAGCGCGGATCGACGACGAAACGAAGCACTGGAAGTTCGATCGCTCCGATATCGAGGCACGCGCGCATTGGGACGCCTATCAATCGGCTTACGCCCACGCGTTGGCGGCGACCTCGACCGAGCGTGCGCCATGGTATGTCGTCCCGGCCGATTCGAAGTCCCATCGAAACGTGATGGTGGCGGCGCTGCTGGTGCGCGTGTTCGAAGGCCTGAAGCTCAAATATCCGCCCGCGAAGGAATCGCTGAAGGGCATCACTGTCACCTGAGACGTGCGCGTCGAGCGCCCCTGGCCGGGCGCCCCTAGCCGGGCGCCCCTCTCCGATCTCGCCAATACTTCACATCTCACTAATACAACTAGGACGCCCCATGCTGCGAGTGATTACCGCCAACTTGAACGGCATCCGTTCGGCGGCCAAGAAAGGCTTCTTCGAATGGTTCGGTGAGCAAAAAGCCGACGTCGTCTGCGTCCAGGAGGTGAAATGCTCGCAGGACGACATGACGCCCGAATTCCTCGCACCGCACGATTTCACGGGGTACTTCCAGCACGCCGTAAAAAAAGGGTATAGCGGCGCGGGCCTCTATACGCGCCATGAGCCGGACGACATCGTCATCGGTTTCGGAAGCGAAGAGTTCGATCCCGAAGGCCGCTATGTCGAGGCGCGCTTTGGCAACCTTTCTGTGATTTCGGTGTACGTGCCTTCGGGTTCGAGCGGCGAAGACCGGCAGTCAGCCAAATTCCGCTTCATGGACGAATTCATGCCGCACCTCACTGAACTGCGCAAGGAACGCGAGGTGATCGTCTGCGGCGACGTCAACATCGTCCATAAAGAGATCGACATCAAGAACTGGAAGAGCAACCAGAAAAACTCCGGCTGCCTGCCCGAGGAGCGCGCCTGGCTCACGAAACTGTTCGACGAAGTGGGCTATGTCGATGTATTTCGCCGGCTCGATGCGCGCCCCGAGCAGTACACGTGGTGGAGCAATCGCGGCCAGGCGTACGCGAAAAACGTGGGGTGGCGCATCGACTATCAAATCGCGACACCCGGCATCGCCGAGACGGCGAAGGCAACATCGATTTTCCGCGACATCAAGTTCAGCGATCACGCGCCGCTGACGATCGACTACGGACACACGTTGAAGTGACGGACGCCGCCCGGCGTCACGTGCGCAGGCGTCACATGAGCAGGCGTCACGTAAGCGGGTGTCACTTGAGCCACGGCGCATCGTGATCGCCTTGGCCGCCCGCACACGCTCATGCTCATCCCGCCTCGGTTATCGGCGCCGGTGCTGGGGCAACAGCGGGTTATCCGCGTAATACCGGCGCAGGAACGAGTGCCGCGGCGTGTCTACGTCGGTGATCGTTTTCGTGTCCACGGCGATTTGCTGACGCAGCAGCCCTCCCTGATCTTCGCGCGAAGCCGGCCAAGGCGGCAACGACGGATCGTTCGGCGTGCCCGTCTTCACGAACTGCGCCACGTAGCCCGAGAAGATGCGGGAGACGGCATGGTCTTCCGGCCGCCAAATGAAGCGGTCCGATAGGTCGAGCGTACCCAATGCATATTTTACTTCGCTGCTGTGCACGGCGCCGTCTTCGGGCAACTGCCCCGGCTCGGGGTTGCGCTTTTGCGGACGCTTGTGCGTATAGAGATAGAAATAGACGGGCGAGCCACCGGTATCCCGGTGCACATCGACCCAGCGACGTGTGGCATGGCTGATGAAGAGGTCGCTTGCCAACGACGTGGCCGAGCGCCGGACTTCGTCGTCGTCGTTGCCGGGATAGAGCGCCAGCACATCTGTCGCGTAGGAGCCGAATAGACGCTTGATGGCGCTGCGCCAGTTTTGCGGTGTCGGCGGTTGAGCCTCGAGGATCATCGTATGCGGCGCTTCGTGCGAATTGCTGCCGACAAGCAACGGCACACGCGCTTGCGCGCCGGCGTTATACGACTCTTCCAGCGACTGAGTGAGAAAGTGGCCGTCCACCGATGGCCAGAAGAGGAACTCCGGTTTTTCCTTCGGGCCCGTGCCGTTCAAAATCGTCTCGGCGGGCATCGCGCGCAACGCGCTCAGCGATGTGGCATTCATCTTCTGCGCAAAGCCTTCCGACATCGTCTTCGCATCTTCGCGCGACCATACCGTAAGCGGGCCGAACGCCGCGCCGCTTTGGCCGATCGCGCGAGCGAACAGCCCTTTCGACAGCGGCGACGCCATATGCGCGCTGACGGCCACGGAACCGGCCGATTCCCCGCCGATCGCCACCTTATCGGGATCGCCGCCGAATTTGCCGATGTTCTCGCGCACCCAGCGCAGCGCGGCCTGTTGATCGAGCAGACCGAAGTTGCCGGCAGCGCCATAGGGAGATTCGCGCGCCATTTCCGGCAGCGCCAGGAAGCCGAAGACGCCGAGCCGGTAGTTGACCGTGACCGTCACCATCCCGCGTGAGGCAAGGGCTGCGCCGTCGTATCGCTGCTCGGAGCTGTCGCCCGCCGCGAAGCCGCCGCCATAAAAGTAGACGAGCACCGGCAGCTTCTCGCCGGTCGTGCGCGCCGGCGTCCACACGTTTAAAAAAAGGCAATCCTCGCTCATCGCGCGCGAGCGAAATTCCATCGGAAACAGCGGTAACTGCATACAGCGCGCGCCGAACTGCTTGGCGTCGCGCACGCCGGCCCAGGCGGAGACCGGTTGCGGCGGCTTCCAGCGAAGATCGCCGACCGGGGCTGCTGCGTACGGGATGCCCTTGAATGCCCGTATTTGCCCCTCCTTCTCGGGACTTTGGACGCCTTCAATTGCGCCGGCGGCCAAATCGATGCGGGTAGCCGGGGTGTGAGTGGCAGCACAAAGCGCATTCGGCAGCAGGCAGCCAAGCGCGGCGGCGACGAGCGCGGCGACGGCGTGGTGACGCGATGAACGCGGAGAAGGAATGCATTGCATTGCCGTCATTTGATTCTTCGTCATGATCCTTTCCAGTCATAAATTAATGAGCACGGACCGCAATTCGCATTGAAGACGCGAACGAATCACCGACGCCATGAATCAATGGCGCGATGAGAGTGATACTGAATTGGATTGATGGGATCGATGCCGTATCTTCGATATCGATCTTTGTCGCCGCCGCACTGATATGCGACGGCGTGAGAGGAATTCTCGTGTGGAACTTGCCGGTAATCAGCGTAATTCGTTCAAATTAAGACCGAGAGAATTTTGTGCTGGCGATGCGTTTTGAATGGGCGGCGCTGCTACGCGCGCGCGCTCCACGGTGCGATCTTCGGCAACAGCAGCATGCCGGGCGCCGCCAGGGCGGCGCAGACGAGAAAGTAGTCGAACCAGCCGATCTTCGCGACGACGAAGCCGCTCGCGGCCGAAGCTAGCGTGCGCGGCACCGAGGCGAGGCTGGTAAACAGCGCGAATTGCGTCGCGGTGTAACGAGGATCGGTCGTACTCGCGATATAGGCCGTGAACGCAGCGAGCGTGAGGCCCGTGGCGAACGTTTCAAAGCCATAGATGAGCGCGAGTGCGGCCGGCGAGGGGCCGATTTTCGCGAGCCATGCGAAGCCGAGCGTCGAGACGATTTGCAGGAAGCCGAATATCCAAAGCCCCCGCGCGATGCCGATCTTCACGAGCCACGCGCCGCCGATGATGCCGCCTGCGAGACTGGCCCAAAACGCCGTGGTTTTCGCGATGACGCCGATCTCCGTCTTGTCGAAGCCGAGATCGAGGAAGAACGAAGTCGACAGCGTCGTCGCCATCGTGTCGCCGATTTTGTAGAGGAAGATGAACGAAAGCACGAGCAAAGCGGCGCCCAGGCCGTCTCGCGTGATGAACTCGGCAAGTGGTAAGGCGATCGCTTCGCGCAGGTTCTTCGGCGGCGCACCGTGTACTTCGGGCTCGGTCACGAAAAGCGTCATCAACATGCCGGGCAGCATGAACGCCGCCGTTACGGCGAATACGGCCGTCCACGGCAAGTGATCCGAAAGGATCAGGGACAGCGAGCCCGGAATGAGCGCCGCAACCTTATAGGCGTTCACGTGCACGGCGTTGCCGAGCCCTTGCTCCGTATCGCCAAGCAACTCGCGCCGGTAGGCGTCGATCACAATGTCCTGACTCGCGCCGAAGAAGGCGACGAGCGCGGTGAGCGCGGCTACCGTCCAGATCTCGTTACGTGGCGAAACAAAGCCGAGCGAGGCGATCGCGCCTGCCACGAGAATTTGCGTAGCGAGCATCCAGCCACGCCGCCGCCCGGGACGCCAGAACGGCAGCCTCGGCACATAGCGATCCATCAGCGGCGCCCAGACGAATTTCCAGGTGTACGGAAATTGAATCAGCGCGAACAGCCCGATTTCCTTCAGATTGACGCCTTCGGAGCGCAACCACGCTTGAACGAGATAGACGAGCGTAAACAGCGGCAATCCCGACGTAAAGCCTAGAAAGACGCAGATCAGCATGTGCCGATTGAGGAACGCACGCCAGCCGGGGTGCGCCTCGTGCGCGCTCAGCGCGCCGCTTTCGTGCGGCGGGGGCGGGATGTCTCGTTTGATGGTGAGCCTCTTCAATGCGGCGCACTCAGGTGCGAGCGGCCCCGTTCGAGCCGCGCCTGACGCGGTAGATCGCAAGACTACCACGCCAGTGCGCGCCCCAACGGACGGCCTGCCCGCCATGCAGTACCACGCGATCGAGAATCTCGATGCCGACTTCGGGCGCCAGTGCCTCGAAGTCCTTGATCGTCAGCACGCGCACGTTCGGCGTGTTGTGCCACTGGTAGGGCAGCGATTTCGAGACGGGCATGCGTCCTTTGAGGACCGACAGCCGATGCGGCCAGTAGCCGAAGTTCGGGAACGACACGATGCACTCTTTGCCGACACGCACCGTTTCGCGCAGGATCGCAGCGGTTTGGTGAATCGTCTGCAGCGTCTGCGAGAGGATCGCGAAATCGAAGCTGCCATCCTCGAACAGGCGCAGGCCGTCCTCGAGATTTTGCTGCATCACGTTCACGCCTTGCCGCACGCAGGCGAGCACGCCCGCGTCGTTGATCTCGATGCCGTAGCCCGTGACGCCGAGTTCTTCGGTAAGCAGCGCGAGCAGGCTGCCGTCGCCGCAGCCCAGATCGAGGACGGTCGCGTTCGGCTCGACCCAGCGGGCGATGGTCCGAAAATCGGCCCGCGTGGAGAGCGAATCCATAGCGGCTTGATTCATACGCGAACCTCCTCGGCAATGCGTTCGTAATAGGCACGTACCACGTTGTGGTAGCGCGCGTCGTCGAGCAGGAAAGCGTCGTGCCCGTGCGGCGCGTCGATCTCGGCATAGGTGACGCGCCGCTTGTGATCGAGCAGCGCCTTCACCAACTCGCGCGAGCGCGTCGGGGCGAAACGCCAATCGGTCGTGAAGCTGGCCACGAGATACTGCGCCCGCGTGTGCGCGAGCGCGGCCGTGAGATCGCCGTCGAAGTCTTTGGCGGGATCGAAGTAGTCGAGCGCGCGCGTGATCAACAGGTACGTATTGGCATCGAAATAGTCGGCGAACTTGTCGCCTTGGTAGCGCAGGTACGACTCGACCTCGAACTCGACATCGAAGCTAAAGCGGTACGCGTCATCCGGTCCGCCCGGGGCCCTCCCCGCGGGCCGGCGCAGCGCGCGTCCGAACTTGGTCGCCATGTCATCGTCGGACAAGTACGTGATGTGGCCGATCATGCGGGCGACGCGCAGGCCGCGCCTGGGCTTGACGCCGTGAGCGTAGTAGTCGCCGCCGTGGAAGTCGGGATCGGAGAGGATGGCCGAGCGCGCCACCTCGTTGAACGCGATGTTTTGGGCCGAAAGCTTGGGTGTGGATGCGACGATGATGCAGTGCCCGATGCGTTCGGGATACATGAGACTCCAGGCGAGGGCCTGCATTCCGCCGAGGCTGCCGCCCATCACGGCGGCGAAGCGCTCGATCCCGAACGCGTCGGCCACGCGCGCTTGGGCGTTGACCCAGTCCTCGACGGTGACGACGGGAAAACTCGCGCCGTAGGGGTTTCCCGTGGCCGGATCGATGCTCATCGGGCCCGTCGAGCCGAAGCACGAGCCGAGATTGTTCACGCCGATGACGAAAAAGCGGTTCGTATCGAGCGGCTTGCCCGGTCCCACCATGTTGTCCCACCAGCCGACGTTCTTTGGCTCGCCCGCATAGGTGCCGGCGACATGATGCGAGGCATTGAGCGCGTGGCAAACGAGCACCGCGTTCGAACGCTCGGCGTTGAGCGTGCCGTACGTTTCAACCATGAGGTCGTAGCCGGCGAGCGACGCGCCGCTTTGGAGCGCGAGCGGCTCGGGAAAGTGCATGCGTTGTGCAGCGACAATGCCGATCGATTCCATGTGTTCCGCCTTCTGACAGAGCGGCTAAATGGTGTCGGCGATGCGCGGGAGGATGGCCATGCGCGGCTGACGACCTCTTTAGCCGCATTTATAGTGAACCCGAGCGAAGCTCAAGTTCGCGCGCCCGCAATCGAGTCGACAAATCGGCGCGCCGCCTTGCGCGGCCCGGGCAGACGCCAGGGACGGGATGCGCTTAAGGCAATGGAGCGCAAAGCATAGCGGAAATCCTGATGACGCGCTATCGGCTATTGGAGGATCAGCCGCAACTGCGCGTCGGCATGTTCTGCCGGCGTGCGCGTGAAGCCGCTCTTCGCAAACCGGTGCCAGCGGCCCATGACGTAGCTCACGAGCAAATTGGCGCGCATGGCGGGGTCGTAATCGGCCGGCAGTGGGCCGCCGGCGGCGGCCGGGCCCCGTTCGCGCCCGTGTTCGGCCTCGGCCTCGGCCTGATGGGCGTCCATCAATGCGATGCGCAGGCTGTGCTTGATCGACGCCTCGACGCGCTCGAGCATCTGCCCGACGCGCTCGCTGAGCCGTGCGTGCTCGCCGACAAGGGCCTCACCGGTCAGCACCCGCGTCATACCGGGGTTCTTTTGAGCGAAATTGAGCAGCATCATGCCGATCGCACGCGCTTGCAGGACGCCGTTCGGCTCTTTTTCCGCTATTTGGTTGATGAGCCCGAAAAACGTCCCCTCGATGAACTCGATGAGCGCCTCGAACATTTGCGCTTTGCTCGCGAATTGGCGATAAAGCGCCGCTTCCGACACGCCGAGCCGTGCCGCGAGCGCGGCTGTGGTGATCTTTTCGATTTTCGGCGCCTCGAGCATCTCGGCGAGCGTACGCAAGATGTGCACACGCCGCTCGCCCGGCTTCATGCGCGATGCGCGCGCGGCGCTCGCTGCCCGCGTGTCAGGGTCTAACTGCGCGTCCTGCTCTCGATTCGGCTCCATCTGCCCCCCGCTTCGTGACTCGGTCGAAGCGATTTTAGCGAACGAATGCGACGATCGACATAGTGCGGGCGGCCACTGCCCGGCAGCAAGGCGATTTTCCCATCGGGGCGCACGGGTGTAGGCAGGTGGCCGACGATCCAGACCGTGCCGATGCCGAGCCTCTTATAGTGTTTCAGATGCGAGCGTGTGTCCTCAACGAGAATCGCATCGTGCAGCGGCACGCGCGTGTCGCGCAGCACCCGCCGCAGCATGGCTAGATCGGGCTTGGCGTGCCACGATCCACGTCTGCGCATGTCTTCGATCGCGATCACGCGCTCGAACAGGCGCTCGATGCCGAGTTCGCGCAGCACTGCGCGCGCGTACGTTTCCGGCGCATTCGTCAAAATCAGCTTGCGGCCGGGCAGCGCGGCGACGAGCCGAGCTAGGCCGCGCTCCGAACGCACCATCGCCGGAAGATCGGAGAATGTGTGCACGACGCGCAGGAAATCGTGCGGATCGATCGGATGATGGCGCGCAAGCCCGAGCAGCGTCGCGCCATACCGCCGCGTGTAGCCCACCCGCAGCCGGTCCGCTTCGGCCCGCTCGACGCTGAGCGCGTCGATGATGTAGCGCGTCATGGCTTCGTTGATTGCCGGGAAGATCGCGTGCGAGGCGTGGTGCAGCGTGTTGTCGAGATCGAACAGCCAAACCGGGCCACCGGTGCGAGGACGCGCCCGGGGGCGCCTGCGGGATATCGGCGATGAAGGCATGGGGGAAGCGAGCCGGGCGGCGGCATTCGGGGCCGTGGCGTTGCCGCCGGGCCCGAACGCGCGGGCGGTCAGTGCGAGCGGATCATCGTGCCGAACGGCTGCTCGGTCAAAATCTCGAGCAGTACCGAGTGCTCGATGCGGCCGTCGATGATGTGGACCGAACGCACGCCGCTCTTCGCGGCATCGAGCGCGGACGCGATTTTCGGCAGCATGCCGCCGGAAATCGTGCCGTCCTCGAACAGGGCGTCGATTTCGCGCGCCGACAAATCGGTCAGCAGCTTGCCCGATTTATCCATGACGCCGGGGATGTTCGTCATCATGACGAGCTTTTCGGCGTTCAAGACGACGGCGAGCTTGCCCGCCACGAGATCGGCGTTGATGTTGTACGACAGGCCGTCTTCGCCGAAGCCGATCGGCGAAATGACGGGGATGAACGCATCGTCCTGCAACGCGCGCACCACGGCCGGATTGATCGATTCGACCTCGCCGACTTGGCCGATGTCGACGTACTGCCCCGGAGTGTCGCGGTCGGGCAGCATCAGCTTGCGCGCGTGGATGAGGCCGCCGTCCTTGCCGGTCAGGCCGACGGCATGTCCGCCGAAGTGGTTGATGAGCGTGACGATGTCTTGCTGCACTTCGCCACCGAGCACCCACTCGACGACTTCCATCGTCTCTTCGTCCGTCACGCGCATGCCTTGAATGAACGTGCCTTGCTTGCCGATCTTCTTGAGCGCCTGGTCGATCTGCGGGCCGCCGCCGTGCACGATGACGGGATTGATCCCGACGAGCTTGAGCAAAATCACGTCGCGCGCGAAGCCTTGCTTCAGACGCTCCTCGGTCATCGCATTGCCGCCGTATTTGATGACGACGGTTTTGCCATGATATTGGCGAATATAGGGCAATGCCTCGGCCAGAATTTCGGCTTTCAACGTGGGCGCGATCTGGGCGAGGTCGATGGGCTCGGACATGGCGGCAAGCTCGGCAGGCAAGGTTCAAACGGGGTGCGAAAACAGGCGGAATTGTACAGGACTGCGCCGCGAAGCCGCGGTTTTTGGTCGCAGTCTGGGTATGACGTGCCATTTCTTTGACGAAGATGCATGCGGCGTGCCGCGAACGCTGGCATCATGGGTCATCGTGTTGTTTTTACGACATATTTTGCTTTTTCCCCGTGAGGGGGTGCTCCATGGACGTACGAAAGCCCGCCCCTGCGCGCCATTCGAGCGCGCGCTGTGCGCGTTGCGGGACCGCATTCGACTGCGGCAGCATGACGCGGCCGCTCGACTGCTGGTGTGCGAGCATGCCTGCGCTGCCGGTCGCCGCAACGAGCGGGAAGGCGTCGCGCGCGGGCAAATGCGGCTGTTTGTGCCCGGCTTGTTACGCGGACGAACTGGCCGCTGCGGGCGAGGCAGGCAAGGCGAGCCGATCGGCCCACCCGGGCGCCGCACGGCAAAACTCCACCGACTAAACACCGATGCACCGTTTTACGAATACAGGCCGCATGAACCTCGGGCATTTGTTTTGGCTGCGCTGCCTGGCGATCATCGGGCAGCTCGTCACGATCGCCGTCGTCCAAACGTTCTTCGGCGTGCTTCTGCCGCTGCCGGCCATGCTGATGATCATCGCGCTCGAGGTGATCTTCAATGCGGCAACCTGGCTGCGCGTGGCCAGCGCTCGGCCCGAGACGGATCTCGAACTGCTCGGGCAGCTTTGGGTCGATCTCGGCGCGCTCTCGGCGCTGCTGTTTCTTTCGGGCGGAACGACAAACCCGTTCGTCTCGCTTTATTTGCCCTCGCTCGCGATTGCGGCGGCCGTGCTGCCGTGGCGGCACATGATTTGGCTCGCGCTGTTCGCGATGTCCTGCTACATCGCGCTCGGCTTCGATTCCGTCCCGTTGAACATGGACAACCCCGCGAACTTGTTCGACTACTACCGGACGGGAATGTGGGTGAACTTCATGGTGAGCGTGGGGCTCATCGCGTGGTTCGTCGCGCGCATGTCCAATGCGTTGCGTCAGCGCGATGCGGCGCTCGGCGACGCGCAGCAGCGGCTCTTGCGGGACGAACGGGCCGTGGCGCTCGGTGTGCAGGCGGCCACGGTCGCGCACGAGATGGGGACTCCGCTGTCGACGATCGCGATGGTGACCGAGGAGTTGCGGGAGTCCGCGCGCAGCGATGCGGCGCTGGCGCCGTACGCCGACGACTTCGCGCTGCTCGAGCAGCAGATGACGTTGTGTACTTCAGCGCTTGCACGGCTGCGCAGCCGCGCGTCGGTATCGCCCGCCCGAGAGCGGCTCGATAGCTGGCTCGCGAGTTTTTGCGAACAGTGGCGTCTTCGACATCCGCATGTGAAGTTCGTGCGGCTTGGTATCGCGGCGGGCGACGCCTGGCTCGACGAGACGGCCGCCGTCGGCCAGATTCTGACGATCTTGCTCGACAACGCGGCACGCGTGAGCCGCGATCGCGTGACACTGGCTGCCGCGGTGGCCGGCGGCTTCATCGAATTCCAAGTGTGCGATTCAGGGCCCGGCATCTCGCCGGCGCTGCGCACGAAGCTCGGCGCGGCGCCTGTCGACAGCACGCAGGGCGGGCACGGCGTCGGTCTTTATCTTGCGTTTGCCGCCGCCTCGCGGTTGAACGGATCGATCGAACTGCTCGATGGCGAGCCGCACGGCACGCGTGCCGTGCTGCGCGTGCCGGCCGCGCAAGACGACGGACAACCGCGGCGTAGCCCGCGCACATCGTTGAATTCCAAGGAGAACAAAATATGAGCGGCAATCAATTTCTTGTCATTGACGACGACGAGGTCTTCTCCGGCATTTTGGCGCGCGGGCTCACGCGTCGTGGCTTCACGGCCCATCAGGCGCATGACGCCGAGAAGGCGATTGCCCTGGCCAATCAGCACCGGTTCGATTTCATCACCGTCGATTTGCATTTGGGCAGCGATTCGGGCTTGAACCTCGTTGCGCCGCTGCGCGATCTACAGCCCGATGCGCGGATGCTCGTGCTGACCGGCTACGCGAGCATCGCAACAGCGGTGCAAGCGGTGAAGGACGGCGCCGATAACTATCTGGCTAAGCCGGCCAACGTCGAATCGATTCTGGCGGCGCTGCAAAACGAGGCGAGCGCGACGCAGGCCGAGGCCGCGCTCGAGAATCCGACGCTGCTCTCGGTGGCGCGGCTCGAGTGGGAGCACATCCAACGCGCGTTGGCCGAGAACGGCGGCAATATCTCGGCAACGGCGCGCGCGCTGAACATGCATCGACGGACGCTGCAAAGAAAGCTCGCGAAGCGGCCGGTAAAGCAGTGAAGGTGTGCACTCGCCTGCGCGCTCGCGCTCTATGGTTGAGCTAGGCCTTGCGGCGGCGCGTTGCGGTCCCAGATGGAGTGCGTCTTCGCACCGATAACCTGCAGTAACGTGCCTTCGTTGCCGACGCGCACAGCCGGCCAATTCGGCGCGTAACTCATGCTTTGCTGTCCCGCGTTGCTCAGCGATGAGCCGTCGCGAAGCGGTGCGCCATTAGGATCGCCCGTCTTCACGAATTGCTCGACGTAGCGCGAGAAGATGCGCGAGACATCGTAATCGGCGGCGGTCCAAGCGTAGCGGCGCTGGCCGTCGTCCAGATTGCCGAGCGAGTAGTCGACTTGTATGTCGTGGGCGGCGCCGAGCATCGGTTGGGACGGCTCCGAGGGCCCGCCGAGCTCGCGAGGTAACGGCTGCGCGTAGCGATAGGAGAAGACCGGCGCCTGCCCCGTCTGTCGATGCAGGTCCATCCATCGCGCCGTGCTTTGATTGACGTTATCGTCGCCAGGATAATGGGCAAGCACGGCTTGCGCGTGGCTTCGGACCTTCGCGATCCGTTCTCGGAGCGTCGTAATCTGGTTCCGCAGAATGGGTGCGTCTTCAATGGGCTGTGGGATGAAAGCGAGTCCCGGCGAATTCGATCCCAGAAGCAGTGGAACCTGCGTTTGTCCTCCCCGGGTAAAGACTTGTTCGGGCGATTCGGTCAGGAAGTAGCCGTCGATGCTGGGCCGGAACGTCATCGGCTCCGGATCGAGCTTCGGTTTCAGCGACGCAGCATGCAGCGTGCGCGCCGGCATCGAACGCAACTGCTGCAACGATGTCGCGCCGACTCGGGCGGAGAACGTGTTCGCTGCCCGTTCAGCCTCTTGTCTCGTCCATAGTCCGTTTGGCCCGAACGCTGCGCCGCTCTGGCCGATCGCCCGAGCAAACAGCCCGCGCGACAAGGGAGATGCCATATGGGCGCTGACCGAAACCGATCCCGCCGAATTGCCCGCGATCGTGACTTTCGAGGGGTCGCCTCCAAACTGGGCAATGTTGTCGCGCACCCAGCGTAGCGCGGCGACTTGGTCGAGCAGCCCGTAGTTGCCGGCCGTGCCGTGCGACGACTCGCTTGACGCACCCGCCGGCGCGAGGAATCCTAACGCGCCGAGCCGATAATTCACCGTGACGGCGACAATGCCGCGCGAGGCGAGATTCGCGCCGTCGTACCGAGTTTCGGAGCCGTCCCCCATCACGAACCCGCCACCGTGGAAGTAGACGAGGACAGGAAGTTTGGGCTCAGCGCCGTTCGCAGGCGCCCAGACATTGAGATAAAGGCAGTCTTCGCTCATTGCCGTCGAGCGAAAATCCAGCTTACCGCCAACGTCCGGCTGCATGCACCGGGGCCCGAACTGCCGAGCGCCGAGCACGCCGGCCCAGCGCGCAACGGGTTGGGGCTCCCGAAAGCGGAAGTCGCCCACGGGCGGCGCTGCGTAAGGTATGCCTCGAAATACACGGACGTCTTTGTGTTGGCCACGCATCTTCGCGCCTTCGACGATGCCATCCCCAAGCCGTACTTGCGGCGCTTGCGCGGCTTGCGCGATATCAGTGGACAGACACAAAAACGATGCGGCAGCCGCGATCGCCGCCGCGCCGTAATGCTTTGTTGCCCGATCGAATGAACGTCCCACGGTTTTGCCTCCTTCCGGAATAGACAGCGGATTGACTCCCCATCGTCTGGGGAGGCTCCATCATCGACGCTGTATGCGTCTCGAATCTCGCCGCTTGTTAAAACCGGACTAAGTGTGCCGAGTAAACGAATTTCAGAATGGCGAATCCGATAGGTCATCTCATCCTGATCGCCTACCTGCCCCGTGAAATGTACTTTTGGATTGATCGGACGGGACGGAGAAGAAGACTTTGCAACAGTTCGCGCGCAAGCACCCCTATCGAGGTCCGCGTCGAAATGCGGCCGGCTGATTTCGCATGGATAGAACTAAAAGATCATTCCAAATCAGCTCCGGAATTTTATCCTTCCAGACTGAATGCCGAAAAAAATCATGGTATAGATAAAAAAGCTGACGATTGTATTGATTACCATGCACACTATGTCATAGACGAAATCTAACGGCTCGGGATATATCTCACCCAGAAGTATCTCCGATGTTTTTATTGCCACATCCATGGAGATTTTTCCCGGTAACCAACTCCCAACAATCGTGTCATAAGGAATTATTCTCGCGGCAATAAAAAAAGCGCCAGGAACAAGCCGCTTCTAGCGGCGAGTCGTAGTATTTTTCTCATTGAGATACCCGGCAAACGTTGCTGTTATGCACGACCTCAATCATTGCATAAGCGCTTAGGCTCGTGTCGCGAATGGAAATGGTTGAAGTGTGCAATAGAGCGTTCCTGACTGTCTGAAACTCGGAACGGCTAGGAAGGGTTATGCAACCGTGCGAAACGGTGCCGGGATGCAGCCGGAAGTTACCGCGTTTAACGCCGTTGACCCATGTGTAGTCGTCCATCATGCCATCGTCACGGAACAGAGCAAACCATTCCGAATGATCCTGCCCGGACGAAAAGTCTTTCCCCCAAGTCCAAGCCTTTGACAGTGGCCCACCAGCAGGGCGATCTACCACCCAATACTTGCCGGTGGAACGGGGCCATGTGCTTGAACGTGACCACACCCGCTGTGGTTTCGGTAAGCCCCCTTTCCAGAGAATGCCATAAACGCGCCTACGCCATAGATCACCAATGGTGAAAGCATGGCATTATTAACGACAAATTTTCCCTGTAAAGCCATAGAGGGTCTCCAGACGTTCTGGTTCTGCGTTCCGGCCGCAACCCAGCGGCCGGAAGAACATCAACTAAGCTCGTTTATCGAGCGTATGGTGCCGCGTCAGCCTCGGAAGCGACCTGAGTAGTTACGCCGTCTGACGGAGTGCCTGCAACGAGCCGCTGAATCAGCCCGTGCCGCGGCCCGCTGCGGTCCCAA
Source organism: uncultured Burkholderia sp. (assembly GCA_964425025.1). GTDB lineage: Bacteria > Pseudomonadota > Gammaproteobacteria > Burkholderiales > Burkholderiaceae > Trinickia. The sequence goes on from CAYRLJ010000061.1 coordinate 21,136, forward strand.
ACGGAGTTCGTCTTCTCGCCGATGACCTGCATCAGGATGCCCCTGTTGTCGGCTCGTACGGCCGGCCACCGGGGTAGCCAGCCGCCCGTTTGCGTCGTCGGTTCCTGCGTCGACGAGGAATCCGCGACCGACGTTTCCCCGCTAGGATTGCCCGTCTTTACGAATTGCTCGACGTAGCTGGAAAATATCCGCGAGACATCATAGTCGGCGGCCGTCCACGCGTAGCGGCGCTGATGGTCGAGGTTCCCGAGCGCGTAGGCGGTTTGTGCGCTGTGTACCGCACCGAGTACGGGTTCTCGCGGTTGCGCGGATGCCGGGGCTGCGATTTCGGGCGGCAACGGCTGCGTATAGCGGTAATAGAAGATCGGCGCGTTTCCCGTTTCCCGGTGCCGGTTCATCCATTGCCATGTGCTGTGGCTAATGAAAAGGTCGCTTGCGAGCGCTGTTCCTGCGTGCATGACCTCATCGTTATTGTTGCCAGGATAGTGCGCGAGCACCTCTTGTACATGGGCTGGGAACTTCCTTTTGATCGTCTCCTGCCAGTTCTCCGGCGTGGGCGCCATATCGCCGAGGACCCCCGTGTAAAGCTGCTCCTGGGAGTTCGATCCCAGGAGCAGCGGGACCTTCGCTTGTGCTCCGGTGGTGAAGACTTGCTCGGGCGACTCGGTCAGGAAATGCCCGTCGATGCTAGGCCAAAAGGAAATCGACTCGTACGGGTTCTTCGATGGCGTGGCGGCGGCGAGCAACGTTTGAGCCGGTAGCGAACGCAACTGCTGCAGCGAGGCGGCGCCGACCCGAGCCGCGAATTTCGTCGCCGCTTGCTCGGCCTGTTCCCGCCGCCACATGCCGTTGGGGCCAAACGCCGCGCCGCTCTCGCCGATCGCGCGCGCGAAAAGGCCGCGAGAGGCCGGTGAGGCCATGTGGGCGCTCACCGCGATGGAGCCCGCGGATTCGCCGGCGATCGTGACTTTCGATGGATCGCCGCCGAATTTCGCGATGTTCTCCTTCACCCAACGCAATGCCGAGACCTGATCGAGCAGGCCGTAGTTGCCGGCCGTGCCGTGGGACGACTCGCGTGCCGCCTCGGACGGGGCGAGAAAACCAAAGACGCCGAGCCGGTAGTTCACCGTGACCATGACCATACCGCGCGAGGCGAGATTGGCGCCGTCGTAGCGGGGGAGCGAGCCGTCTCCCGTGGTGAACCCGCCGCCATGGAAGTACACGAGCACGGGCAGTTTGGCGTCGGTGCCTTGCGCCGTCGTCCAGACGTTCAAATAGAGGCAGTCCTCGCTCATCTGCTTCGAGCGAAAATCCGACTTGCCGCTGCGCGCCGGCTGCATGCATCGCGGCCCGAACTGCTGTGCGGGCCGCACACCCGCCCAGCGGGCGACGGGTTGCGGTTCGCGAAAGCGGAATTCGTTGACGGGCGGGGCCGCGTAGGGGATGCCTCGGAAGACACGCACGTCTTTATGCTGGCCGCGCATCTTCGTGCCTTGAATGATGCCGTCGGTGAGCTGAACGTGCGGTGGCGGTGCCGGTGGCAGCAGTACACGCACCGCATTGGCTGGAGCGGCGCCCAACAGTGATGCGGCTGTAGCGATGGCCGTCACTAGATGACGTTTTACTGCGTGATTCGATGATGTTTTCACGACTATGCCTCCGTTTTGATCGGACTCCTGTCCGAAAGTCCCGCCGTTGCGGTGGGAGGCTCGATCATCGACGTCGTAAAAATCGGGAGGTGGTTTTCTGTTTTATTTCCGACCGATTTACGTTGGAGGCGGTCTATCGAACGGTGCACTGCGCTGCAATGCACCGTTCAGTTCTAAGCTCGGTCAAGCCAAGCTTCAAAGCACGTAGCGCGACAAATCCTCGCTTTGCGCGACGTTGCCAAGCGCGGCGTCGACATAGGCTGCATCGATCGTGACCTTCTGCCCGGTGTGATTGCCGGCCGAGAACGACACCTGCTCGAGCAGCTTCTCGATCACGGTATAAAGCCGGCGCGCGCCGATGTTCTCAGTCCGCTCGTTGACCGAAAATGCGATCTCGGCCATGCGCTTGATGCCGTCCTGCGCGAAATCGAGTTCGACTTCTTCGGTCGCGAGCAACGCTTGGTACTGCTTCACGAGGCTTGCGTCGGTGGCAATCAAAATCGATTCGAAATCCTCGACCGACAGCGAATCGAGTTCGACGCGAATCGGAAAGCGTCCTTGCAATTCGGGAATCAGGTCGCTCGGCTTGGCCAGGTGGAAGGCGCCGCTGGCGATGAACAGAATGTGGTCGGTCTTCACCATCCCGTAGCGCGTGTTGATCGTCGTGCCTTCCACGAGCGGCAGGAGATCGCGCTGCACGCCCTGGCGCGACACTTCCGCACCGCCCGCTTCGCTGCGCGAGGCAATCTTATCGATCTCATCGAGGAACACGATGCCGTTCTGCTCGACGTTCTGCACGGCCTTGGCCTTCACTTCCTCGTCGTTCAGCATCTTCGACGCTTCCTCGTCGGTCAGGAGCTTCATCGCTTCCTTGACCTTGACCTTGCGGCGCGTCTTCTTGCCACCGCCGAGGTTCGCGAACATCGAGCGGATCTGCTCGGTCATGTCCTCCATGCCGGGCGGCCCCATGATGTCCATGCCCGTTTGCGGTTGCTCGACGTCAAGCTCGATCTCCTTATCGTCGAGCTGGCCTTCACGCAAGCGCTTGCGGAACGTCTGACGCGTTGCGTTCTCATCGCCGGATGCGTCGGCGGCGCCTGCCGAGCCGAAGCCCACGGGCCGGGCGCTCGGCAAAAGGATGTCGAGGATGCGGTCTTCGGCCTGATCCTGCGCCTTCGTGCGGACCTTGCGCATCTCCGATTCGCGCGTTTGCTTCACGGCGATTTCGATGAGGTCGCGCACGATGCTGTCCACGTCTCGGCCGACGTAACCCACTTCGGTGAACTTCGTCGCCTCGATCTTGATGAACGGTGCATCGGCGAGCTTGGCCAGGCGTCGAGCAATCTCGGTCTTGCCGACGCCCGTCGGCCCGATCATGAGAATGTTCTTCGGCGTGATTTCTTGGCGCAGCGGCTCGGCCACCTGTTGCCGGCGCCAGCGATTGCGCAGCGCGACAGCCACTGCCTTCTTCGCCTTGTTCTGGCCGATGATGTGTTTATCGAGTTCCGAGACGATCTCGGCCGGGGTCATGGTGCTCATCGGTTCCTCACTCACTTGCTTGCGCTTACTCGATCGTCTCGATGACGCGGTTATGGTTCGTGTAAATGCACATGTCGCCGGCGATCTCGAGCGACTTCTCGACGATCTCGCGCGGCGACAACGTCGTATTCTCGGCCAGCGCGCGCGCGGCCGCCTGCGCATAAGCACCGCCCGAGCCGATTGCACACAGGCCGCCTTCGGGGTCGAGCACGTCGCCATTGCCGGTGATGACGAGCGTCGTTTGCGCATCGGCCGCGATCAGCATTGCCTCGAGACGGCGCAGCATGCGGTCGGTGCGCCAATCTTTCGCCAGTTCGACGGCGGCGCGCGTTAAATTGCCCTGATGCTTCTCGAGCTTCGCCTCGAAGCGGTCGAGCAGAGAAAACGCATCGGCCGTGCCGCCGGCGAAGCCGACGAGCACCTTGCCGCCGTAGATGCGCCGTACTTTCTTTGCCCCGCCTTTCATGACGATATTGCCAAGCGTCACTTGCCCGTCGCCGCCGAGCGCAACTTTATCGCCGTTGCGCACGGAGACGATCGTCGTGCCGTGAAATTGCTCCATGGTGCGTTCCTCGAGAATGCGAAAAGGGCTGCGCGGCGGCGCCGCGCGAGCCGAATAGCGGGTGGCGGCGAGCACGCGTGCATTCGCGCGCTCGCTTTTGAGAGCACATTTCGCCCATTTTAGGGCGTACGCGGCTTTATCAAGGGGGAAGCGATAGACAGTTCGCGCGCGTTCGTCGGATCGGCCGCAGCGGCAAGCGGGGGGAGGCGCCTGGCGCTGGCTGCGAGCGCGGGCGCCGGGATCGGCAAGCTCTGCCGTACGGCGGCCCAATGCCGGACTCGTCGCAGGTTATCGCCAACGGCATCGAGCGCTATGGGACCGCAGCGGGTGCTAAAGCACCCACTGCGGAATTGAATTGCAAAAGAAAAGGCGCGCGGAGTACCGCGCGCCTCGTCGGAAGCAGCGTTATGCGCGCGGCATATTGGGCCGCGCGGCTTGTGTCGTCAATCCCCGAACAGCTTTTGCCGAAGCTCGCGGCGCTCTTGCGCTTCGAGCGAGAGCGTGGCGGTGGGGCGCGCGAGCAGACGCGGGACGCCGATCGGCTCGCCCGTTTCCTCGCACCAGCCGTAATCGCCCGCGTCGATGCGTGCGAGCGATTGCTGCACTTTCTTCAGCAGCTTGCGTTCGCGATCGCGCGTGCGCAGCTCGAGCGCATGCTCTTCCTCGATCGTTGCGCGGTCGGCGGGATCGGGCACGATCACCGTTTCGCGCAGGTTCTCGGTGGTCTGCCCGGCGTTGCGGAGGATTTCCGCTTGGAGCTGTTCGAGCCTGTTCTTGAAGAAGGCGAGCTGATCCTCATTCATGTAATCCTTGTCGCTCATCTTCAGGATTTCGGCTTCGGTCAAGAGTCGTTTCGTCGTCATCTGCGTGCTTCTTCAATGTGAGGCAAAACCCATACATATTGCCCGCACTTTCGTATTGCCCGCAAGCGGTGCTTTGGAAGCGCCGGTGCCCGCGGCCCAAGTGGCCGTCAAGACGCCGTCGCGCCGATGCGGGGCCGAACTCCGTAAGGAAACCGATCCTCGGGTGCTCCTAGCCATTCGATACGGCGTCGCAACACGCAGCTCGCGGTGCGCGAGCCTTGAGCAGCGGCGTCTCTCGGTGTCTCGATCTTGTGTTTCGGCCTTGCCCGGATAAGGTTTCCCGGCGCCGTCGTATTGCCCGCCGTGCAGCGGCGGGGACGTATTGTAACTGAATCGAACTTCGGCGCTGCAACAGAGGAAACCCTGGCGGCGGCTACCGATATCTCGAAAATATAGCGCGTGCCCGTTCAAAAAGCGAACCCTTGGCCGGCCGCGCGCGTGCGGTTTCCCACGTGTCGGCAGATCTAGTGCCGTGCTAGGCGAGACAGGCGTCGAGCCCGTCGGTGATGAGATCCTGCGGCAGGTCGATGCCGATGAATACCATCTTGTTCGTCTTCTTTTCGGCCGGCAGCCATTTGGACGCGAGGTCGCTTCCCATCATCTGATGGACACCCTGGAACACGACCTTACGGTCGACGCCCTTCATGTACAGCACGCCTTTGTAGCGTAGCAAGCGCTCACCGTAGATCTGCAGCACACCGCCTAGGAAATCTTCGAGCTTGTTTGCATCGAACGGGCGATCGTTGCGATAGACGAACGACTTGATTTTATCGTCGTGGTGGGCGTGGGGATGGTCCAGATGCCCTTCATGGGCGCAATGGCCATGGTCGTGATCGCAATGATCATGGTCATGGGCATGGTCGTGCTCATGCTCGTGGTGATCATGATGCGCGTGGGCATGATCGTCCTCGGCCAGGAAATCCGGATCGATCTCGAGCTTGGCGTTCAAATTGAACCCGCGCAGATCGAAGATTTCCTTGATGTCGGCCTCTCCGAAGTTGACGACTTTGATCGTCGCCTTCGGATTCATGTGAATCAGGCGGTGCCGCAGGTCGGCCAGCACGGCCTCATCGACGAGATCGGATTTGGTCATGAACAGGCGATCGGCGAAGCCGACTTGCCGCTGCACGACTTCGTGCTCGTCGAGCTGCGCGCCCGCATGCTTGGCGTCGACTAGCGTGATGATCGCGTCGAGCAAGAACGAGTCGGCGATTTCGCTATCGATGAAAAACGTCTGCGCGACGGGGCCCGGATTGGCGAGACCCGTCGTCTCGATGACGACTCGGTCGAACGCGAGCTCGCCCG
>CAYRLJ010000062.1:0-26518 GCA_964425025.1 uncultured Burkholderia sp.
TCGCCATCAAGCGCCCACACTTATCGACTGTAAATTTTTAAAGATCGCGTCGCTCGGAAAACATCGTTTGATTCGCTGTTTTCGTTGCGTTCTTCATCAGAAGGAGGCGGATTATGAAGTCCCCAGAACCGCTCGTCAACAAAAATTTTGATCTCTAGTTTTTAAAGCGAGATCGGCGTCCTCGACCAGATCGCCCGGCCAGGGTTGCGGGTTCAACAAACGGACACGGCGACGTCCTTCCAGCGCGCGGCGCCCGGCGCCCGGCGTTCGTCAATCGCGAACGCCGGTGCGCAACCGATTTCCCCTCGCCAACTTCCCCGCTGCCACCGATTCAGTACGGCGTGCGGCTCGAACGCCTGCGGTATCGCGCATCGCACGCGTTTGCCGCATGCTCAAGCCGAACCGCAGCCTTGATTGCCTCGGTTCAAGGCGGGCCAGCGCGTGGTATGGATATTCAACGATGTGCCCTAGAGCATCACCGGTCAGAACTGTCTGAAAACGAGGCTTGCCGCACGGGGCGGCATCACCCATGTCGCTGGGTCCGTCGGGCTCGGCTGCAATATCGAATCCACGCGCTAGCGTTCGCATAGCGATTGGGTCGCGGCGGCGTTCCGGTCCTTCTGGCATCCCTGGCGGGAAAGTTGCTGCTCTGGCCATACCTAAAGCCGGCATCCGGATCAGAAGTCATGAACCTTCCCTTCTACACGATAGGACACAGCACTCGGACGATCGAAGAATTCGTTTCGGTCCTGAAGTCAGGGCCCGTAGAACTTGTGGTGGATATTCGAACGATTCCGAGGTCTCGAACCAATCCCCAATTCAACGAAGACTTATTACCTGACAACCTCGCGCCCTATGGAATCGCATACAGTCGGATCGCAGCATTGGGCGGGCTGCGCGGCAAGGCGAAAGACGTACCTTCTGACATAAACGGCTTTTGGGAAAACGCCAGTTTCCATAACTATGCGGACTATGCGCTATCGAATGCCTTCCAAGAGGGGTTAAGGCAGTTGATCGAGCTTGGACGCAAACGGCGTAGCGCTGTCATGTGCTCGGAAGCCGTTTGGTGGCGCTGTCACAGACGCATCGTTTCGGATTACCTTTTGGCACGAGGCGAAGCCATTTTCCATCTGATGGGGAGCGAACGCCTGGAAGAGGCGCGTCTGACGCAGGGAGCGTCGGTCAGCGCTCCCGACGTCGTTCACTATCCTGCCGAGCCAGCGCAAGCGGAAAACGAATAGATACGCGACACTTCGTTTTTTGCACCGCAGTTTCGCGCGATGCTCAGCGGTGCAACATCCGCCATCATAAAGCTGTTTTCAGTGCCCGGGATCGTTCAAGAGCGTCACGCTAAAGGATTCGTTGCCGTAACTCTCGCATGTCGCGATTGAGCGACCGGCCAGCGGGGACAAGTGCCTGCTCAGACGAACTCAGGTGAGTTAGGCCCTCGGAACGGGCTTCTTTCGCGCCGCAGCCCGGTTATCGCACGGCGACAGTCTCTCTATCCTTGACGCAACCAGTCGTTGCCAAAACATCAGCGCTCTTTCGTAAGCGCACGCGACATAGGTTCGCCGGATACGTCGCTGCCACGCACGAACAGGCACCACAACGTGCACGCGATGACGATGAGCAGAAAACCGAACGATGCCCACCATAGGCCCGCGGACGGCACTTCATGCGGCTTCGGGTGGCCAAACCACTGCAGCAGTAACGAAGCGAAATGCTCAGCAAGGCTGCTCGCGATGTACGGCGCGAAACCGAATGTGCCGACAAGACGAGTTACCCACACCACCCGCGAATCGCCGAGCGCCTTGAGCGCGTCCGATATCGCCTTGACCTGCTGTTCGAGGGCGGTCAGGCGCCGGTCGACGTTCCAAAGTCGATCGAGCGCCTCTCGAATCGCGCGCGCATCCGGATCGTGCGGAATACCGGCTTCTTGACTACGCAGGCTGGCCAACTCGAAACTGACGTGCGCCGCTGCTTTGACAACCGTATCCTGCGCAAACACGCCGCGTAAGCCGCCGGGCTGTGACTGCGCCTGCAGTATCCGATCCACGTCGCCCTGTACGACCGCGAGATGTCGGTCGAGGCGAGCCGTGTCGTGGAACGTCTTGCAGATTTGCCCAAGTGCCCTGACCGGCAGCGCCTGCCAATCGTCGAGAACGAAGATGCCGTCTCGTGTCACGATCGCAAAGCCGCCGCTCAGCTGGACTCGCTTCCACGTTCCCGTGGCGGGCAGCTCGTCGAGCGTCGGGGCATGGCCGGCCCGTCCAATCAGACCCGCAAGCACGCGATCGACGAGCGGCAAATTGCTCAGCGCCCGCACCGACAGCGCGGTGCGCCGATCGGCGCTATCGGCCGGCCATTTCGCAAGCAACAGCCGCCTGCCGTGATCACTCGCGGTAGCGGCGTGCAAAGACAAATCGAGTAGCCGCACCGGTTGGCCATCGGTAGACCCATCGCTGCGCATCGGGACGACACGGACATCCTTCAACGGATTGAACACGGTCCAAAGCGCATCGCGCACTTCGTCCCATGTCAGCAGCGTGCCGGGTGCGTCGTGAACTTGCCCATGCTCGTCGCGCAGTCGAATCGAACGCGGCGCGCCGATCAAGTCCCACTCGGGTTCCTTCAAGTACCAAGGTTCATTCCACCGATTGTCGAGCGCAGCGAAGCGACGGGGGAAATCGTCGGGTCGATGCATACCTGACGCTTCCCACTTCGCGCTTTCACGCCGCTCGAGTTCAACCCAAAGGTCCTTGAGATGCGCGCCGCTGCGCGGATCGATCGCGAGCGTGAAATCATTGCCGGTGCCCGCGTCTAGAGGCCGATAGTGTGCGGCGAACGTGAACCCGTGCCCAAGCGACGCATTGCGTCGGTCATTGCGGTAGAAGACCTTCGCGGTTCCGGTCGGTTGATCCTCGGTGAAGACCCAGCCCATCGACGAGCAATCGCCGTCCCGACGAATCCTTCAGTGGCAACGAAAGCTGCACTTGAGTGGCATGCGGCAGCCATCCCAGATAAGTCTGTTCTTCCTGATGCAACGCGGCGTGCGCGGCATGCCACGTGGGCTCTTCGCGCAGCGCTGGAATCGCATACGGCGATGCGCCGCGCTTGACGCAGTACGCGAGAAATCTCAGCATCTCGCGCCATGCCTCGCCGATGTCGGCATCCTGAACCCCGGGGCCGGCCGCGAAGCGCCGATGCGCGAGCGCGCTCGCCATCGCCGGCCAAGACGTGGCGGCATCCTCGACGATGCCGTCGCGCTCCCACTGATCGATCGCCTCGATCCAGACTGCCGGTAGCGCACTGGCACCGAGCCCTTGAAGATGCATCAGGAGCAGCAACACGCCGGCAACGGAATCCGGGCTTGCGTCCTCTACCACCAGCGCGACGCGGTTCAATGCAGCGGCGGGCGACAGCGGCCGCTCGTCCCAGATCGTCCAATTTTCGAGCAGACCGGCCGGAGGGGCCGTCATCATTCGCGCGAGGCTCGTGTAGCTCCATCCAAATCGGGCTGTGGTCGCCTTATTGTTGAGCGGCAGAACCCGGCTTGGTGTCGGCCAGTTCACATAGTCGCCCCGCCCGGCCAGCACGGCTGCGGATCCGTCGTCATGCCAGCGATCAATGATCGTTGCATGAACCCGCTGCAGCGCCATCACCTCGTCAAGAAACTGCTGAAACAGTTGATCTTGGGACATGTTCAGGCCTACTTGTCATGTGGTTCCCCTCAACGAAAGCCGAGCTTTTCGATAATCGTTTCGGCTGCTTTGCGCCCCGTCTCCATGGCGCCGTTCATGAAACCTTGGTGCTCGAGGCTGCAATGCTCTCCCACGAAATACAGATTACCGATGGGCTTGCCTTCCCATCCTCGAATCGTTGTCCACTGGCCCGGCCGGTAACACGAATACGATCCGCGCGACAGCGGATTCGAACACCAACCCGTTGCAACACTCACTCCCGTATAAGCGTCGCGCATCCCAGGAAACATCGCATCGGCTTGTTCGACGTAAGCCGCCGCATGTTCGTCAATCCTCGATGATTGCAACTGCGCAGCCTCCGTTCCTCCCAGAAAAAAGGTATAGCTGGCGCCGGTGCCTTGGAGACGACTGGAATCCCAGCCGGACTGGAACGCCAAGTCGGAGAACGCGACACCATCCCTTCCCGCTCGTCGCCATACGGGATTCGTCAGCCCGACGGCGAGTTTTTCTCCGCTGCCGTAGCCCAGCGTCTCGATGGCGTGCCGCTTTTGCTGCGGAAGGTCCACTCGTAACGTCACGTCTCGCAACACCGAGAACGGAATCGCCAGTACGACGCAATCGGCGGCCTCGGTCGTGCTGCGGCCGTCTCCTTCGAATTCCAACTGATATCCGGCGCCGCGCTCGCGCAAGGAAACGAGCCGCCGTCCGAGTTCGATCTGCCCATCCAACTTTTGCGCCAGCGCTTGGACAATTCGCTCGTTACCGCCAAGAATCCGGAATCGTTCGTCGCTTTCCCCGAACACGCTGAATCCCTCCGCCGTATCCAGCGACAGTACGGACAGCAGATTCAGGCACGACTGACAGTCGACTGCCGCGCCGTATTCGGTCGTGTAAGCGACTTCGAGCAGCTTTCGCATCCAGCCTATGACGCCGACTCGGTCGAGGTATTCGGCGATCGACATGCGATCGAATAGCACATCGATCGCCGAATGAGCGGATTCGGAAATGTCGGTCGAGAGCGAGAGCAGATCCGCTTTTATCCGCAACGCAATCGACTCGAATTCGTCCATGATCTGCGCTTCGGAGTAGTGCGTGCCGGAGAAGTAATAGGAGATCGTGAGATCCGAGACGGGATCAGCGTCGTTGTCGAGCAGTACCAAGCCGAATCGCTTCGCTACCGCCAACATTTCCGTGTGACCGCTGTCGATGAACTCGGCGCCCAGTTCGGTCACGAGTCCGCTGCCAAGCCGCCCGGTCACGGATTGAATCCGGCCGCCGATGCGGTCCGATCCTTCGTAAACCTTCGCCTCGATACCGGCCTGCTTCAGCGTCCACGCCGCCATCAGTCCGCCTGCGCCCGCGCCGATCACCGCAACCCGAGCTCGGCCAACGCTCGATCGCGTGGCGGTTTCGGCGCTCGTCTCGACTGCGTCTGCGATTGTTTCGGACTCGCTCGTTTGATCCATCTTGCATACTCCTTGATCGGCTTCTCCCTAATCGCGGCGACCGCGCTTCGCTTGGGCAAGCCTGCGCATGCGTCAGCACTCGGCGCGGCGAATGCGATCGATTCTCTTGAGAAATGCCTCGCGGTCAAGCAAATAGAACGCCGTGTCTTCCGAATCGCCTAGATAGTGCGTATAGCGTGCGTCTTTGCCAAGCCACCCCTGCGCGGAAAAGCCCGGTTGTTTTTCATGCAGGAAAGAAAACAGCAGGTAGATGTATTCGAGTTCCCAGCAATCGTTCGCATGCGTGAGTGCATGCCTGAGCTGCGGCTCGAATTCGTTCAGAATCGCCATGCGATCCGCCTCGGCGGCGAGCCTGACCCACGCAAAGAAGTCGTCGAAGCAAATGCCGCGAACGCGGCAATTCGGATGCCCGAAGTTCTCCTTCAACGCCCGGCGCAAAAGTTGATACTGATCACGGTCTCGCACGTTGAAAGAGGCATCGATCGCGCCATACCGAACCCGCCAATAGGCATCTTCCTCGTCCAGCAGCGATCCGATGAGGCGCAGATTGCCGAGATCGTCGTCGACGAGATCCGTCACGAGCGTCGTCGCACCTTCGGCCACGGCCCAAAGTGAATGCGAAAACAGCAGCTTGATCACGTCCCGGGCAATGCGCGCAGCCTCCCCGCCCTCTTCCATCGCCGCTTTCAGCGCGGAAAACGATCGCGATATAGCAGGATCGTTCGGCCCAAGGAAATCGAACTTTTCCAGCAGTGCTAGTAGCGGACACCCAGGTCCGCTTTGATCCGCGACATACTTTTCGCACTTCAACCGCGCCCGCAACGCGGCGGTGACTTCATGCTCGCGCTCACATTGAGCCCATCGTTCATCTGCACTCTGGATGCAAGCTTGACGAGTCAGAATGCGAAAATCGTCGATGTCGATCTCGTTGTACTGCCAGATCGGCTTCCAAAAACGCTCGTGGTGAATCAGCGACGCAACCTCGGGCTCGCGACGCGCGTCAAAGTCCTCGTCATGGCCGAGCTCGCGACACGCGTGGGCGCTGCGCACGAGCAATTCGCCGAGGATCATGCGCTCGACGTAGTTATCGCTTCGCTCCCACTGCTCGATGATGTTCAGGTGATCCTTCATTAACTCGGGACGCTCGAGAAAAATTTCCTCGAGTGCGTAGCCCGCAGCCTCGCGTGCGTTGATATCGGAGCCGGCATCGAGCGTCATACTCGTCAGCTCCGATAGCAGTGCCGGATGCAACGTCTCGTTCTCGAGGAATATATCGCTCAGGGCTTCCCCCAGTGTGTGCCTCGCCACGATGTCGTAGGGATTGAGGATTTCGCGACGAATGCCTTCCTTGTCCGCAAGCCACCACTCGTCGTAGTTGTACTCGATCACGATACGCAAAACCGCCTCGTAAACACCCGTTTCATAGGTGGAGGCGACCATGTTGACGAGCGCGCGCGGCGACATCCGCTGCAATTGCGCTTTGCGCAACCGCCGCTCGTCATCGGGCAAATCGCGCGGCTGCGGATCGCCGATCAGATCCCGCAGTGCACGTGCAACGCGACGGCTCGTGATCGATGACAAATAGCTGAGCGAAACGTACCGCCGCGCCTCGTCGTCGCGCTTCAGGTGGTCGAGCAAGTTCACCGCTTCGACGATCATGTCGCCTTCGATCAGGTGAACGGCGCCATAGCGGGCAACATAACCCGCGAACGGCCCTGCCTCATCCAGCGATCCTTCGATATGGGAACGCTCGCTCATCCAATCCCGCGCACGGTCGACGGAGGCGCGAATATTTTCATTCTCGTCGAGATGTTTGCGTAGGGTGTGGTGATAAATGCCGTAACTGTGCTCGGCACTCGAAGGGTTATTCTCCTCCCGCAACAACGATGACAATGACAGCATGACCTTGGGAAACCATCGCTCCGCGCTTTCCTTACGAGAAAGTTCGTCTTTGATGCACGCTAGGATCTGCGATTGGGTCAACGGCTCGCGAGCGATGGCAATGAGGCAGATCACTTTGGTCACGAGTGTTTGCAGCGTTCCGATGCCGTACGGCGTCAATAGGCGTTCATAGTAGCCCGTCATCCCCTCCGGCAAGGGCTCCTCGCCATCGAGCCTGCGCAGCCGCCCTTCGAGGATATCTTTCACCACGTAGCGCACATACAGCGGCAAGCCGTCGGACTTTTTCACGACGCTGTCGATAAAACTGCTGCGCACCGTCTCGAGCCAAACGACAAGTTCATCGCCGACCCGTGTGACGCGATACATTGCACCATCCATATCGTCGATCAACCAGCTGGCCGCGCGCGGCTCCAGGCCCGGCGGATCGCCGGCGGTTGCGCCGGGCGCACGGTGACATCGCGCCCCGTCGCTTGGACGATGCCCTAACTCAGCCATTTTGGTGCGCAGCGCTTCGGGAACGGTCGCGGCTTGCAGCGATGCCGTCAACGCATCGGAAGCGCGGACGCGGAGCAATTCTTTGCGCTCGATTCTGTCGTTGAGGATGAGGGATTCTCTCGCCGGGCCGATCTGATCGAGCAGCAATGCGCGAACGTCCTCTTCGCTCATGGGCTGAAGGCCACCGGGAAAAACCGAAACCGCGCCCGCCTCCTTGAACTTCGCATCGAGGTCGGTGGCAATCGACGATTGGTCTCGCCCTGCCATTAGCCACCTGATGTTACCTGCGGCCCCAAACTCCCGAATCAGTTCGAGACATACCTCCTTCAGAAACTTCGGGTCGAGCTCGTCTATCTCGTCGATGCCATCGAGCACGAAGATGCACTGCGCGTCGGGTTTCAATGCGCTGAGCGCCCGCCGTAGCGCGTCGATCGTGTACGCCGTGGGCTCTGCGCGATCCCGGTGCTTAGGCGGCGAAAGCGTGCGCGACGCGAGCATCAAGAAGTATTCGCGCGAACAGCGCGCGTCGCCTCGATGGAAACGATACGGAACGATACACGTACGCGCGGTAGGCTGAATCGTCTCGGCATGCAAAAGCAGATCCGCAACCTTCGCCACGAGAACCGATTTGCCAATGCCGGGCCGACCGGAAATCCAAAGCAGGGACGGCTCGTCGCGCGACGAACCGCGCAGTAAATCGAGCAGCTTTTCAAGTTCGAATCGCCTGCCGACACACTCCCTCGCCGCCTCGCGAATTTCTGCACGAAAGCTCGACACCGCATCCCATGTTTCATGATGTTCCACAGGTGGAAACAGCGCTTGAAAGCGCGCGGTGGCGTCCGCGCCACTGAGGCTCCAGTGCGCGCTTGCGAGTCCGATCGGCGTGTAGTGAAACCCCTCGAACGAACTGCGCCGCGCATAGATCTCAACGACTGTATTGCCAGGCGGGGATTCACAGGCCGCAATTCTGGGCAATCCGTAGCGCAGCAGAGGCCAGAGCAGCACGTCGCGCCCGGCACGACTCGCGACGATCTCGTCGTTGTGCGGGGCTAACTTGCTGCGTGGAGCATCGGAACTCAGTACTTCACCGGTGTTCGCGCAGCCCCGTAAGGCGAGCAAGTCGCCCGTGTCTGAAAGCGCGAACAGCGACACCTCGCTCAACCAATCGAATCGGTCGAAAAATGCGTCGATTTTGTCCTGCCATATGTCGAGGAGTGCCGCCGCCGCTACGTCGTGCATCCCACCGCCATGCGCAAGACGATTCCTCAGCGCGGAGAAGGAGATCTCTATCTCCTCGTCCTTATCGACACCCCGCCTCTTCTCGCCGTCGAAGAACTCGGAAATGGGGGCACGCAAATCGTGCAATTCGGTAAGGATGGTCTGCTCTTTGGGGGGAAGCTGGTCAATCATTTCGATCAGCATCGATTTCCACGCGCCGAGCGTCGGTCTCTCTATACGATCGCGCACGCGGGCAGCGAAGACTTTCCAGGTGCTGCGCGGCTGCAACTCGGAGAGACCGATGAGCACGAGCGACCGGGCGAGTAATTCGACCGCGTCGCAAGCGGACCAGAGCTTTAGAAGACTGGCTTTATGGCCGAACCTCTCGACGGATGGATCGGCGTACGATGCCAGCGCAATCGCGACGGGCGTCGGCAGCGATACGATGACGCCCTCGGCAAAGATCGAATGCTCATGATCCACGATCCCTCCTGAAGCAGGCGGATGGGTTCAGGTTTCAGTCCATCGATGAACCGATGTCTCGGCTTTCGGCTGAGACTTTTACTTTGTCGAAGCAGGTTTCGTGAGCGCGAGTTTAGCGCAGCGATGCGGCGAGGGCGATCTTTTGATGCTCTGCCCCTTTCAGTCGATTTCAGCGAAACGCTGAACCTTGGCGCCATTCACGTCCACGATCTCGAAGAAGACCGCCTTCGGTCGGCACCAAATCGAGCCGTCGGCAGCCCGATACACGATGATCGGCGTGTGATCTGCCTCCATCGTCGCCTCGCACACGAGCTCGTAGATTCCGCCTTTGTAATGTCGATAGCGTACTGTCACATTTCTTCCTTGTTATCGCTCACTTATCCGAGCTTTCGTTGTCTTCGAAAGGCACATGTTCGCCGCTGCGCGACTGCTTGCCGAGCTTGCCTTCGCTTTCCATTGCGTCCTGCCACGCGATCATCGCATTCGCCACTGCCTCTTTTTCGCCGCTGAAGGCGAGGACCGTTTCCCCACAGGACGGACACACTCCACCGAATGCCGCATGGATACCCGGCATGTTGCGTGTGCTGATGGCTGCGAAGTCGTTGAATGCGGTTTTGCATGAACCGCACACGAGCTTCTCTGGACGCAACGCGTCTATCTTTGCCTTCGCTTGCGCGATACGTTGATCCTTCGAGCCGCGTTGCTTCGCTTGTCCCATGTGCAATCCCTTTGTTCGCTTCGCTGATGAGTAAAACGCGTAATTGTCGATCATGGAGCGCACTGCGGCAAGATCGTCGTCCACGCGCCCACGCAAAGCAACGCCCCATCGATAAAGAATCTCGTCGACCGTGGCCGCTCGCCGGTTCGGTTCGTTTCGGCCAACTGGCGATGAATCAAAACCGCAGGATTTGTTAAATCGCCGCGTGCTATGGTGCCCTTCACCGACTTCTTTAAACGACCGTCATGAATGACATCGACCATCGCGCCAGGTACGCGGCCCGACTCGCCCGGGTGCTCGATCGCATTTACGATCACCTGGACGCCTCATGGGATGGCCCACTCGCGTCGCGTGGTCTGCTCGTCAGGGAGATGCGCATGATCGGGCTTTACTACGATGATCCGGCCGTCGTAAAGGAAAGCGAACTGCGCTCGAAAGCGGGTGTATGGTTGCCGCGCGCTGTAGACGTAGCCGATGGGCCCGTACACGTCACCTCCGTTGCAGGCGGCAAGTACGCGGTATTGCGGCATAAAGCGCCCTACGCCGGCATGGCCGCAGCCTATCAATGGCCCCAGCGCCTCGATGCTGTACTCGCCAGCTTTTGAGGGCGCGGCGACAAATGCTCGCTCAATTGCCAGGCAATGAGTCCCGGCACATAGAACAGTAGATCGCGGATACGCCGCGCACCGGCGAGCGCAAGGCAGGTGGGCGCATCGAAGCCGAGCATGCCGCCGATCAGAACGAAGGCGCCCTCTTGCACGCCAAGGTTGCCTGGCACGAGAAAAGCCACGCTGCTGATGAACTGTATTGACGCTTCGAAAACGAATGCCTGCGCAAAGGTGGCATCCGTGCCGAGTACACGGAGCGCGAACCATATTTCGAGCGCGAAGCCGGCACACTGAAGCGATTGCCAAATGACCAAATAGCGGGTAACGATGCCCTTTTGCCGCCATATCAGCTTGATGGACTGGTCGACTCGCACGGATTTGCCGACGAGCTCGAGCATCTTCCCACTCGTGACCCGGTTTAGCGCGCGCGCCATGCGCTCGAAGGGGCGCGCATGCTGTACGAGAGCAAAGAGTGTAAGTATCGGCAAAAGTGCCGCGATGCTCCAGACGAGGGTCCGCAGGACATGCGCAGCGTCCGACGTCGCATCGCCAAGCAAGTAACCACATGCTATAAGCGCGAACACGACTTGGCTAATTAACGTTAGCTGCGTATCGACGACGAGACTGGCCAGCGCACTCGCCGGCCGCACGCCAGAGAAACCCATTAGACGGAACGCAACCACCTCGCCGCCGATGCGTGCAACGGGCAACAAGCCATTTACCGATTCGCGAAACCAGACGAACTTCAGCATCTGTCCGAACGACGGACGCTCCGCTCGACGAATCAGCAGCCGCCAGTCCCACGCGTTCGCGCACATCGGCAGAATATGAACGCAGGCGGCGAGGACGAGTCCGAAGCCCGCGCTGCGCATTAAATGCCAAACTGTCTCAGGATGGCCGCGCCACACGAGCCATATAGCGACGGCAAACCCTACGAGCGCGGCGATACGGCCTAAGTGCTTCATCGGCAACGCTCTCTCCCCGCCAGCACCCGCCCGCTTACCGACATCGACATTGCGCTTGACTCATTTCTCGTCCACGGGGGACAGCATGCCGTGGCCGTCGACTCGAAAACTTGTTCCGCGCCAGACCACGCCCGACGAGCAGAAGCTCGCGACATAGATCACGAATTGCAAGATGTCCCACAGCGGCAGGAAAAGCAGATCGCGCGTGGGCGTATCCGTAGCGCAGTCGATCTGCCGGACCAATATTGCACGGGCCAACAGCGCGGCACAAGCCAATACCCAGGTGCCACTCTCCCCTGCGCTGAACGCGATCGCGCACAGTGCAAGTGGAAACGGGTGCATCAGGACGGCCCCCAAATGTCCCCACCGATCCGCCACGCGGATCGTACGGCTCCAGCGCAATTCGTGGCTGAAAAGCTTCCGGTACGTATTCTCGACGCACGCATGCTGCACGATGATCGATGGAATGGCGACGCTCGCGCCGCTGCGCCGCACGGCTTCACCGATCGCGTGGTCTTCCGCCAAGTGATGCGCAAACTGCGCGAGGCCCCCGATGCCCGCAAGGGTCTCCCGCGTCATCAGCATGGTTTGACCGAAGCACGGGCGGGCGCGACCGATCGCGAGGCCGGTTATCACGCCGGGAAGAAAGTGGTAGTTGGTCAGTGCAGCCGCGACGCGCGGCCAAAATCCCGGCGCGCACAGGCCACGATAGGCAGTGGTCACCAGTCCAACGCCGGGCTGCTGCAGCGCGCCAACCATGTGGCGAAGAAAAGACCGATCGACACACACATCGCTGTCCGCCAAGCACAAAACGTCATGTTCGGCGTGCTCGAGAATATTGATTAGATTCGCGATCTTTCGGTTGGGGCCGTAAAGCCGAGCGTCGGCCACCACGGTCATATTGGCTTGCGGATACCGTACACGCAACGCTTCTACCGCCTTGAGCGCGTCGTCCCGATCGTCATGAATACCGAACAGGTACTGGACCGGGCCGGGGTAGTCTTGCTCTATAAAGCTCGCCAGATGGTCTTCCAGGTCCCACTCGGCGCCATGCAGTGGTTTGGCTACCGTTATGCCCGGAAATTGTGTCGGAAGCGCCGCAGGGCGCGAAAAAAAACGACCGGCCTGCGCGCTAGCGAAAACCGTATAACCGATGCCGAGTATCGCACCCACCGAACAAAGCAAGGCGATTGTTTCGAACGACATGTCAAGGATGTGCAGCCACATCATGTGCCTCTCCACCCCATATGCAATCGCTAGGAAAGCCCTCGAATTCGCGATTGACTGCTCGAACCGAAGGGCCGACGCAGTCTATCACTAGGCAGTCTCATCCTACCGGGAATAGATGAACAAAGCCACCGGCTGAGCGAGCGGCTTTCGGCTAGCGAGTTTGTTGGGGAGACGAAGGCTCGCCAGGCTCAGTCGTTCGTCACTCCTACCGTACGACCGTGGACTTGCTCTTGCGTTCCGAACCCTTCACGCCTCCACGCACCGAGATTTTTTGACGGATTACGCGGACGGGTTCCTTCGATGTGTCTTCGTCTCTGCGAGGCGCGGAAGTGTCAGCATCCGGCGTGGTCCACAGGTGCCGGAACCGTTCGCGTTCGCGCTCCTCGGCGAATACGGCCGTCGACGGCTTGAGCAAGTCGAACCTCGATACGATGCCGAGCAGCCGATACGTCTTCTCGCTTTCCACAACTGGAACGCGATTAAGTCCCTTCACTGCCAAGCGGGCAGCGACGTTGCGGCAGGTCTCGCCGGGACACGCGACGTCGGGCACCGATTGACCGAAGAGCGCGCCCACTGGGGCGCTCGCGTTTTCAGCCGAAGCGCTGTCGAGCAGCATCCGATCGACGATTCCAACGAGACAGCCCGAGCGCACCACGGGATAAGCGCGAAACTTTTGCTTAGCGCCGAAATAGTCCTTCAGCACGTCGACAATCGGCGTTTTCGCATCGATCGTCGCGACGGTGCGCGTCATGACTTCCTCGACATAATGCCGTTCGAGCGGGTCGATACTGTACTCGCGATAGATGTGATAACCGCGCCGCGCGATCTTCTCGGTAAGAATCGAGCGACGCATGAGCAAAACGGTGAACCCGTACGCCACCGCCGCAGCGGACAACAACGGAAGCAGCGCATTGGCGTCGCCCGTCAGCTCGAAGGCGAACACCGCTGCCATAATCGGTGCGCGCATCATTCCGCCGAGCGCCGCCGCCATGAAAATGAGCGGCCAGACCGCGGGGTCGCCGCCGGGCATGTAAGGAGCGGCGATGGCGCCGACGCCCGCGCCCGTCATCAGCAATGGCGCGAGCACGCCGCCCGATGTCCCGGACGCCAGCGCGATCACCCAAATAATGGCCTTGATGATCACGATCGAAACGACGGCGTGCAGCACGAGGTGCCCTTGCAGCAAATCCCCAATGACGTCGTAGCCGACGCCGAGCGTGCGCGGTTGAAAATACCCGCCGATACCGACCGCGATCGCGCCCAGCGCGGGCCACCACATCCAATGAATCGGCAGCTTGGAGAACGTATCCTCGACCTTATAGAGCGACGTGGACAGACCCCACGACAACCCGCCGGCGATGACTCCCGCGATGGCGGACGAGAGCAGACCGATCGGGCCGAGCACCGTCGTATGCAGCGGGAATAGCGGCCCCGATCCCAACAGCAGCGGCCGCGTAAATCCGGCCACCGCGCAGGCGATGGCCACGGGCAACAGGCTGCGAGGCCGCAATTCGAATAGCAGCAGCTCGATCGCGAGCAGCACGGAGGCCACGGGCGTCCCGAACACCGCCGTCATCCCGGCCACGGCGCCGGCTACCAATAGCGCCTTTCTTTCGGCGCTCGTTAGATGAAAGTACTGTGCGACCAGCGAACCGATCGCCCCGCCGGTCATGATGATCGGGCCTTCGGCGCCGAACGGCCCGCCGCTGCCGATGGCGATTGCCGAGGCGAGCGGTTTGAGCACGGCCACCTTTGGGGACATCTTGCTTTTTCCGAACAGGATGGCTTCGATGGCTTCCGGGATGCCGTGACCGCGAACCTGCTCGGAACCGAAACGGGCGATAAGGCCCACGAGGAGGCCGCCGATCACAGGCGCGAGGACGACGATCCAACCGAGTGTGTTCTCCGACGGCGATCGGTTCGCCGTCGATAGCTGTTGAAAAAAGAACAGGTTAGTCACGAACCGAATCAGGTGCAGAAGAACATACGCAGCGAGGGTGCTCAAGGCACCGCCGACGGCAGCGATCGCGCTGATACGCAAAAGTCGGACATCTGTTGCGAAATCGCCTTTGTCATCGCTCATGGATATGCCTTGTCGAGCGGCCGAAGGGAGCCCTGGCCAATGGCCTTATATATATCATAACGTGATGTATTGCGGGCGATACGCGGGCCGCAGCCATACCCATACGCCGCTCGCCGATTGACCCGGTGCGCAATGAATGTTCCTCGAAAAAAACACTTAAGTACTACGAAAGCCTGCCGTTAACCGACCGATAGGCCCTTTTGCTCTGCGCCCCGGGGCGCAGAGCAAAAGGCGTGGGAAATCGTTCGTCTTCACTTTCAGGAATCTTTAATGACCTTAGCTCGTCGGCGCGGCCCCAGCATTGGCGCGCGGCTCGTCGCTTTTTCATGCGTCCTGGTCGCGGTGATCTTCATCTTCTTTTCCTGGGCATTGACGCAGGCCGCCGGCACTCAAGTGCGCGAGCAAGTCATGAAGCGGATTGACGAGAAGGATCAGTCGATCGCCGCGACGATTTCCTTGTTCGACCGTGCGTTATCCGCGGAAGTCGGCCGGACGATGGCGCTGTTCGAGAGCTTTTTGCCAGGCGGCTTCACGGTTGACGACGGCACCAAGGTCGACGTCAATGGCGTAGAGACGCCGACGTTCAAAGCCGGCGAGCGAGTCCTCAACCTCGATTACGCCGTGCCCGACCAATTCCTGCAGCAAAGCGGCGCCGTTGCCACGGTGTTCGCGCGCAGCGGCGATGATTTCGTCCGCGTGACGACGTCGCTGAAAAAGCAAGATGGCTCCCGGGCCATCGGCACGCTGCTCGATCGCAAGGGTCCGGCCTATGCGCCTGTATTGGCGGGCCGTACTTATACCGGCCTCGCGTCGCTGTTCGGCAAGCGATACATCACGCAATACAAGCCGGTTACCGATTCATCGGGCCGCATCATCGGCGCACTGTTCGTGGGCGTCGACGTCGACACGCAAATCCAAGCGCTCGTTGAGCAGATTCGTTCGTTGAAAGTGGGCACCAGCGGCTACTACTTCGTGATCAACGCCTCGAACGGCCCCGATCGCGGCAAGTTCATCGTCCACCCACGCGCCGTCGGCGAGCATGTCGACGACAAAAACGGCCCCTATACGCAGATGCTCGATGCCAAGCAAGGCCGGATCGACTACACGTCGGCGGATAGCACGCTTGGCGAGACCCGCGCGCGCGACAAAACCGTCTCCTTCCTGACCGTTCCCGAATGGCAGTGGCTGATCGGCGGCGTGGCGATAGACAGCGAAGTCATGTCGGGCATTACCTCGATTCGCGATCGCTTCGCGGTGATCGCCTTCGGCCTGCTCGTCGCGTTCGCTCTGATCTTGTTGTTCGTCGTGCGCCGCCTCGTGAGCCGTCCGCTCGACAAAGTCGCCGCCGCGGCCGGCCAACTGGCGGCGGGCGATCTGACCGTGCGGCTCGGCGCCGCCCAAGCTTCCAATGCCGCGGCTAGCGGGCGCGACGACGAAATCGGACGCCTCGTCGGCGCCGTCGACGGTGTCGGCGAAGGGCTGGCTCGCATCGTGGCCCAAGTGCGCGAGGCTTGCGCGGGCGTGGCCCTTGGTACGACACGCATCTCGTCTAGCAGCGGCGACATCTCCGAGCGCATTGCCACGCAAGCGGCCAGCGTCGAGGAAACGGCATCGACGATGGAAGAAATCACGGCGGCGGTACAGCAAAACGCCGAGCACGCCGCCCGCGCAAGCGCGGTCGTGGATGGCGCGGCCCATGCGGCTGCGGGTGGCGGGGATGCCGTCGAGCGCGTCGTCTCCACGATGAGCGCGATCAACGGA
This sequence comes from uncultured Burkholderia sp., assembly GCA_964425025.1. Classification (GTDB taxonomy): domain Bacteria; phylum Pseudomonadota; class Gammaproteobacteria; order Burkholderiales; family Burkholderiaceae; genus Trinickia. The sequence continues at coordinate 16,631 of CAYRLJ010000062.1, forward strand.
TCGTCGCAGAAGATTGCCGACATCACGACCGTCATCGAAGGCATCGCTTTTCAAACCAACATCCTCGCGCTCAATGCGGCCGTCGAAGCGGCCCGCGCCGGCGACCACGGTAGAGGCTTCGCCGTGGTCGCATCCGAAGTGCGGGCGCTCGCGCAACGCAGCGCCGCCGCCGCGAAGGAGATCGCGGCGGTCATCGCGGAATCGACGTCCACCGTACAAGACGGCTATCTCGTGGCCGGGGAAGCGAGCGAAGCGATGCGCGGGATCATGGCTCGCGTCGACGAGGTGCGTACGATCATTGCCGACATCGCTGTCGCGTCGCGGCAGCAATCGGCCGGCATCGAGCAAGTGGGTGTTGCCATTACGCAAATGGGCGAGGCCACGCAGCAAAACGCGGCGCTCGTCGAAGCAGCGGCCGAGGTGGCCCGTACGCTCGAAGCGCAAGCGGCCGATCTCGACGGCGCCATGTCCGTTTTCAAGCTATCGGGTGCCACGCACGATCGATAGGAATCCTAACGGTCATTGAAACCGTTCGACGCGAAAAGGATGAGGATCGACGATCGTCTCGTCGCCCGCGATCATCTGCGCCAGCAGTCGGCCGGTGATGGGACCGAGCGTCAATCCGTGATGGCCATGCCCGAACGCGAACCACATGCCCTCGTGCCGCGGTGCGGGGCCGATGATCGGCAGCATGTCGGGAGTGCACGGGCGCCTACCCATCCAAGGCTCATCATCGATGCGCGCGCCGAGCGGAAATAGGTTGCGTGCGATCGGCTCGACGGCGGCCAATTGCGTGGGCGTTTTGGGCGCGTCGCAATGCGCGAGTTCGGCGCCCGTCGTCAAGCGGATGCCGCGCGCCATCGGCGCCAAGAGATAGCCGTTCTCGATATCGAGCACCGGGTGGTTCAAGCGCGCTTGCCCATTGGCCTCGTAGTGCATGTGATAGCCGCGCTTGACGCCGAGCGGCAATCGATACCCAAGGCGCGCGGCAATCGCCCCGGACCAGGGGCCTAACGCGACGACTACGCGCTTCGCTTCGATACGCCCTTGCCCCGTTTCGATCGACCAACGATCGCGCAGCGTGGCGGCATCGCCGACGAACAAACGCCCGCCGATCGCTTCAAAGTGACGCGCGTATGCGGTGACGAGCGCACCCGGATCGCTGACCGACTCGGCTTGCGTGAATCGCAGCGCGCCGACCAGTGAATCGTCGAGATCGGGCTCGAGCTGCCGTAGGCGAGCCGGTTCGATCGTCTCGAATTCGACGCCGTACTCGCGGCGCCACCGCTCGATGACCGAACTTTCACGATCGAGCATCTCGTTCGTCCTGAAGATTTTCATCCAGCCGCTCGCTCGTATGAGATCGCTCGCGCCCGCTTGCGCCGCGAGGGCGCGATGCTCGGTTACGCAGTGCTCGATCAATGTCGCATAGGAGCGCGCGATCTCGGCGTGCCGAGCCGGATGCGAATTGCGCCAATATCGCCAGAGGAACGGCGCGAGTTCGAGCATCGCGTTCGGGTGATAACGGACGTCGAGCGACCGATTGCGCGCATAGCGCAGCAGGTCGCTCATCGCGCGCGGAAAGGCATAGGGGTAGACGCCCTCGCGCTGAATCAGCCCGGCATTGCCGAACGATGTCTCGTTGCCGGGCGCTTTCCGATCCACGAGCGCCACGGCCAGCCCGCGTTGTTGCAGATGATCGGCGGCCGATACGCCGACGATGCCTGCGCCCAGCACGATGACGTCGAATTTCATTGAGGTCATTTTGGCTCTTTCGATGGATGGCTCGCGGGGGATGGGCATAGGGTAGCAAAGAAACAAAGCTCGCCGCCTTTCTGCGCGTGAAGACAGCGGTGGAAAGAACCGCTGCTTTCAAAGGTTAGTTGCCTATGGCAACGTTGTATTTGCCGGCATCACCATCTTGGCGAGATCGCTCAGGCTATATACGCGCCTGGGACCGGTGCTGCGACTGAATCAGCCTAGGGCGAGGAGTTGCACTGACGATGGACGTGTACCGCAGGATAACTAGCAAATTCTTGAAGTCGTGTCCCCGTCATCGACCCAGCGACATTACGAAACTCTCTATTCGATCGCATGCATCAGTTAAACGCTCATCGTCGACAACGAATCCCAGTCGCACAAAGCCGCGTGCACTGTCACCAAAAGCGCTGGCATCGATTACGGAAACACCTTTCGCACGAAACAGTTTCCATGAAAAACTTTCAGGGTCCAGTCCTGTCCCGCTTACGTCGATAAGCATGAACATCCCTGCTTCGGGATTCACGCACCGCAAACCCGGGACTTGACTCAGACGTTCGAATACCAGATTGCGTCGGCTTCGATAAATCTCACGGATTTTCTCAGTGAATTTTTCTTCGTTTTCCAATGCAGTAAGTGCGGCTTGCTGCACAAACCCGGGCAGCCCGAAATGCATGGCCAACGCAAGTCGCCCCATGTGCTCAACGAGTTCGACTGGCCCAATCGTCCAACCAACGCGCCAACCCGCCATCGCGTGTGACTTTGAAAGACTACCGAGCGTCAAACACCGCTCCGCCATGTCAGGCAGTGAAGCGATGCTCACATGATCGCGTTCAAAGGTGATGTCAGCGTAGACCTCATCCGACAAGACCCAAAGATCGTTTCGTCTGGCTATTTCCGCCAACCGCTCGAGGTCGGAACGAGGTATGACCACCCCAGTGGGGTTGCAGGGCGTAGCGAAAAAAATCGCTTTTGTCCGCTCTGTAATCGCCCCTTCAATTGCCCAGCAGTCTAGATGGAATGCCCGCGTACGATCGACCGGCACGGCAACGAGCGTTGCCCCTGCAGCACGTACACACGCCTCGTAGGTTAGATAGAGAGGCTCTGGGACGATTACTTCGTCGCCGGGTTCCAGAAGGCATAGTGAAGCTGCGAACACGCCATTCTGCGCGCCCAAGGTGAGAATGACATGTTCGGCATTTAGGGGGCGTCCAGTCATTCGAACGTGCCTGCGCGCAATCGCTGCCCGCAGCGGCTCACGACCATTGACGGTGCCGTAGTGGGTATCGCCAGCACGCAGCGCCGAGACCGCACTTTCGATGATGGGAGATGGAGTCGGGAAATCCGGGTCGCCGACAGTAAGAACAATAATATCCTCACCCTTAGAAAGCGCCTCCACCGCCGCGTGATGGATGTCCCACGCCGACGTCCGCTTTCCTTTCAAGCGTTCCACCAGATTTGAGTACTTCATCGGTTTTCCTGTATCGAACACAGAGTCATCCGATAGGCGCTCGATTAACTCAACTAAGCGTCGATTCTTTGAAACGCCTTGAGAGCTTTCATAGTGGTCAGCCCACCGCGCCACTTCCGCGCCTCGGCCTTTAGCAGCGGAGTTTAGCAGCTTTTCCCAGTGCGACGTGCTCGCAGGTCCCCCGACAGACTACGGAACGCCGCCCGCTGATCCGGCTCATCGAAATTGGACAAAGTTCATGGCACTGCCTTTGTCGGGCGCATTCTTGAGAACGGATACTCCAGCCGCATGATGTCCTGCTTGAACGAGAACCGAACGTTGCTTCGACATTGCCCCCGGCGACGTAGCTCGCCTTCGCGGTCGAGAACCGAGGTCGTTGCAAGATGCTTTTTAAAGCATAGATGCGCACCGGGCGATCCTCAAACTGTCGCACCCGTGCGCGCAGTTCAACTTAGTTGAGTTAGTTCGGGTACCGCACTGGAAGGCGGATCATGACGAGTCGCTCCGCGGAGCGACTCACGCGAACGCCGGCCTAGTGCGAGATGATCTTTTCCAGAAATTCCCTCGCACGCTCCGACTTGGGATGCGCGAAAAAAGCGTCCTTGCTGTCGTCTTCGACAATTGCACCTTTGTCCATAAAAATCACACGATGCGCCACTTTCTTAGCAAAACCCATCTCGTGCGTCACACACATCATGGTCATGCCTTCCCGCGCGAGTTCGACCATGACGTCGAGCACCTCGTTGATCATCTCGGGGTCGAGCGCCGAGGTCGGCTCATCGAACAGCATTGCCACCGGGTCCATGCAAAGCGCGCGGGCGATCGCCACACGCTGCTGCTGACCGCCCGAAAGCTGCGCCGGGTACTTGTCGGCATGGGCACGCAGACCGACACGATCCAGCAGTTTCAGCGCTTTAGCAGTTGCTTCGTCTTTTGAGCGGCCGAGCACTTTGATCTGAGCGATCGTTAGGTTTCCGGTAATCGAGAGATGTGGAAATAACTCGAAATGCTGAAACACCATCCCCACCTTCGCCCGCAGTTTCGACAGATTTGTTTTCCTGTCGCCGACCGATTGGCCGTTGACGATGATGCTGCCCTGCTGGAACGGCTCGAGGCCGTTGACAGTCTTGATGAGCGTTGACTTGCCCGATCCAGACGGTCCGCACACGACCACCACTTCGCCTTTGTTCACCTTCGTCGTGCAATTGTCCAGCACCTGGAAGTGGCCATACGCTTTCGATACGTTTGCGATCTCAATCATGTTCGACCCAATTAAAATCTCGCTAATGGCTCAAATCAGCGCGCCGCCTCGCGGAACTTTTTCTCGATGCGTGCCTGAACGAGTTCGAGCACAAACGACATCACCCAATAAACGAGTGACGCGCTTATCAGCATTTCCATGTGCCGGAATTCTTTCTGTCCCTCCGTCGTCGCGACATACGTCAGTTCCCAAACGCCAACAACTGAAACCAGGGCACTGTCCTTCAGCATAGAGATGAACTGGTTGCCGGTGGGTGGAATGATCACGCGCATCGCTTGAGGCAGGATGATGAGCCGCATCATTTGGCCTGGTGTCAAGCCGAGCGCGCGTGCCGCGTCCCATTGGCCGCGCGCAATGCTCTGAATGCCCGCCCGGAAGATCTCGGTCATATAGGCGCCATAGCATAACGAGAGCGCCGCTATCCCCGCCGGAATGGGATCGACGACGTACCCAAGCTGAGGAAGCCCGAGGTACAGAATGAAGATCTGCATAAGCAGTGGCAGACCGCGGAACAACGACGTGTAAAACGTGGCGACGCCGATAGCAATACCGCTTGGCGATAGCTTGGCCAGTGCGCCGATCAGAGCGAGCACAAAAGCAATGGCAATGGAGACCGCTGAAACGAACAGCGTCGTTGTCGCTCCCTGCGTGACCAGGTATCCGAAATGTCCGCGGATGAACGGGAAGCTAAGATCGAATGTCGAGAGAAACGCCGCAAGCAGAAGCAACAGTTCGCACCATACGATACCGATCTGCACCCGCGAAGGCAGGCGCGCAAGCAGGTAACCGTTCGCGACGAGCGCCACGACGATTCCCGCGAACACGGCGAATTTATGCGGCGCACCCGTCATCGCGTCGAAACCGAAAAAGTGCGGCAAATTCAGCGGCGACGCCCAGTGTGGTGCGATGCGCGCAAAAGCAAAGACGACGGCGCCCAGCAATACAGCAGCCGAAATCGCAATCCCTCGCCATCCCTTTTGTTCGCGTGGCATCGGTTCGACAAACATGGTTTCCCCCTGATCCTGAGAGTGCGCGGAACGCGGCTTAGGCTGCAAGCTCGCGCATGTAGTCCATCACCTGGTAGCTCCAGTATGTGAGCTGAGCGGCCGCGACTCCCGCGTACCCGCCGTTCCATGGCAGCCCGAGAGCCGAAAAAAGCTGGTAGCGATCGGACTCGGCCGTAATGCCTTGAGCAATTACGCGTCCACCAATCGCGGTTGTGTTCATGCCGTGACCGCCGAATCCCATGCAGTACCAAACCCCGCTTTGCAAGCGTCCGATCAACGGCATGAGATGACGCGCGTAGCACATCTTTCCCGACCAGGCGACCTGCACTTCGAGGTCGGCGAGTTGCGGATAAGCGTCCAGCATTCGCGCACGCAGACGCATGGCGAGCCGTCTCGGGTCCGAGCGGCGCGTCGTGATCATGCCGCCCCACAGCACGCGCTCTCCTCCATCGACGAGTCGGTAATAATCGCTTGAGCGCCGGCTGTCACCGATCGAGGCGCGTGTGCGGATTGCCGAAGCGATAACGCTACCCGCCTTTTCCGTGAGCATCATGTAGGTCGAAATGGGCAGATAGCTGCGTGCGAGTTTCGGAATCAAACGCCCAGTATACCCGCCGCAGGAAAGCATGATATCGCGCGCTGTAACGCTGCCACGGGCCGTCATCACCCGCTTGCTGGCGCCATGGTCGCGAATCGATATGACTTCCGAGTTCTCGAAAACGCGACCGCCCAGTCGCTCAACCTCACTCACGAGTGCACGTGCGTAGTTCAGCGGATGAAAGTGGAATGCACGCTTGTCGAGCAGGCCCTGCCGGTATTTATCGGAAACGAGAATCTGGCGTACGTCATCCGTCGAGAGATAGTCGACCTCGTAGCCGAACTCGCGCGCGAGCCACTGTTGCCGTTCTCTCATCTCCGCAGCGCTTTCGTGACGGGAGAGGCGCAAGACGCCGTGGATCTGGTTCGCTTCACCGATATTGAGTTCGCGGATGTTCGCGTCGACCATGTCGACACCTTCGATAGACAACTGGTAAAGCTTCTTCGCGTTTTCAGTGCCGACGTGTCGCGCGATATTGTCTACTCCGGTCGAATAGCCGGGACTCACTACCCCGCCGTTTCGGCCAGATGCCCCCCAGGAAATACGGTTCGCTTCGACCAGTGCAACCGAGCGGCCACGCCGTAGGAGTTCGAGCGCGGCAGTGATGCCTGCCAGGCCCGCCCCCACAATGCAAACGTCGACGGTGACATCGCGGTCGAGCGACACTCTTTCTTTTTCATTCTGGAGCGTGCGCGAATAAAACGTATCTACGTAGGCGGCGTTCATGCAATTTCCCGTGTATTGCTTGCCTGCTTGCGTGGCACGCCGCATCCGCCTTCGCGAATGCGGTGCACCACGTTGGCTTTACTTCGTAAAGTCTTTACCGAACCACTTGACGCTGAGTTGCTCCAGCGTGCCGTCCTTCTTCATCTGTGTAACCGCATTGCCGACAGCCTTGTCCCAATCGGCGTCGCCCTTGTCCGCGACAATGGCGAGCGGTTCGCGGAATGCGTAGTCACCAGGGACAATCTTCACGGGGAAGCCATTTTTGATGGCGGTGAGCGCAGTTTGCTCGGGCGTCACAATGGCATCGAGACGTTTCCCGTCACCAAGACGGAGATCTTCATACGGCAACATGGAACTACCGTACGTTTTGACTTGCTTCGGCGGCTGAGGAAGGTAGTGGACGGGAGGAACGTCAGGGCCGGCGATATTCAGATCATGATTCACGAAGTCTTCCGACGTTGTGCCACCCTCCACGCCGATAACCTTGCCGCCAAGCTGTGCGCTCGAGGTCACCTTGGAATCTTTATTGACGACGAACACGTACGGACTGTAGTAGTAAACTGCCGGGAAATCGAGCAATTTTTCGCGTGCTTTTGTTGGGGTGACCGACAGCACGCACAGGTCCCAGCGACCGTGCCAGTGACCGCCCGTCATTAAATCGAAGTTGGGGGTTTCAAACTTCACATTCACGCCGAGCCGACGGCCGATTTCCTTCGCCACATCGACATCAAATCCCTCGAATTCGTGCTTGTCGTTCAGATACGCCTGCGGCGGCCACTTCGCGCTCGTCACCACCGTCATAGTGCCGCGTGATTTCACGCGATCGAGCGTTTCACCGGCATGAGCGGCGCCTGCCGCATACGCCAATGTCGTAATCCACACGAGATGTTTAAGTGCTTTACCGAGCTTCATGGATTTGTCTCCCTTAATTCATTTCTCTAATATAAGTACTACATGTCACAGCAGATGGAAAATCCATCATGCGTCATATACCGAGCCGTATTGCATACATATCAGAACTTCGCTCCTCCAGTGCATCAAAACCAAACCAATCGTTCCTTCAAGCGTCCGCGTCGCGCCGCTATGAGTTATTGAAGGTGGGCGTGGAAAAACGTCCTCGCAACGCACGCGGAGAAATACTTGTCATATCGGATAGCGATACGTGATGCTCTTTTAGTGGCTATCTCATCCATACTTCTCTGCACGCGAAGAGCGTGACCGCGTCGCATTTATTTTGTGACGTTTCCGAAAGCGTTCGGGGACACATCCGATTCCGAAAGTACCATGTCCACACCGGGGCGATAAGTGGATTTTCCTGTCGCATATGTGCATCCAATGCACATGAAGTGCGGGGGCATTTAATCTCGGGGGTTCGGCGTAGGCTGCCAGGGATTCTCGCAGTCACGACACGTGGATGAGCCTGAGGGCGGGGCCGCCGTGAGCGCGTGGAGGGTCCACGACGCTACCTTGCAAGCCGAGGCCACACTTTCGATGTCTGCTAACAGGCGAAAATCATGGCGTGCCGCCATCTTGGAAGCTAGGCGCAGGAACCGGAACACCAAGGCCGGATGGCCGCGGGCTCAAGCGTAGAAGTCCCTCAAGGACTCGAGGAGAGCGACAAGATCAAGCCCGACTTAGACAACGCTTCTGTGAAGGACGTGGCGGCCACGAGGCTAAGCGGAGTGGCTGAACGCACGCGAAATTTATGCTTCAACCGCTGAATCTGCTGCCGACACCATTGCGATGCTGACGCATGGTGACTCTACGTTTTCACGGGATGGTGACGCTCGGTGCCCCGGCTGGAGTCCTCGGCTAGGTGTGTCGTTTCAGAAAGGTGGAACTCTTTTTGCAGCCAGTTCGACATCGTCTGAACACTTGCTCGGCGTGAACTCCGGCGAGACATAACGATCCATGTTGATTCCCTGGCGGGCATCGCTAGGTGCGGGAAGGTTACAACGTCTTCCGGATGTTCGAGATACGATTGTCTTACCAGCCCTACTCCCAAGCCCGCCTTCACGGCTTCGAATACCAAGCTCGAGTCGGGAAACTGACGCACGCTCAGGGTCGTGAAATCCGCATTGCTCTCCTTGAATCGCTGGCACCACTCCGCCCATCCACGTTCCCAGTTCTCCTGCAACGCGATCACTTCAGAGAGTGAGTGAAAATCGCCCTTTGCAAGGATCTCGGCGCCGACAGATCCTCTCGCAGCCACAGGGACCATGTTGTCATGGCCCGCTTTTATTGAAACCAAACCTTCAAGGTGCTTGTCTCCATGCCGAATGGCAATATCCGCATCGCCCGCGTCAAGATCGCGATAAGCATAGGACATGTCAACGTGAATGCGGAGTTCGGGAAACGTCGCCTTTAGCGTGTCCAGGCGAGGTAACAGCCAGCGGGTTGCGAACGCAGGGCTCACCGACACAATCACGTCATTTGCCAGTTCGGATCGTGTGAGTGACCGAGTCGCCTGGCGCAGCGACGTAAATGCCGATATGACCTGCGTCGCATATGCCTGACCGGAAGGGGTCAGCGCAATCCGACGCCCGTCTCGGGTTGTGAGTTTCACACCCAGAAAGTCCTCCAACTGCTTTATGTGCTTGGATATTACGGTGTGGGTAACGTGAAGTTCCGCGGCCGCTGCAGTAACAGCTCCTAACCGGGCAGCCGCCTCAAAAGCGCGAAGGGGCAACATTGGGGGCAGCGTCGTTTGATTTTCCTTCATCGTATGGTCCTTGCGCCAAGCGAATGGATGATCGAGGGCGATGAACTAGGCCGCGCAGGCGCCTGAGACACCAGTGCTTTCCCCCACTTCACCCGTCCCAGAGCTTTCGCCTAAGCATATGTGCATCACATCTACACGGTGAACCGCCCCGGAAATCGTGGAGGCTGGTTGGTTTAAGTTGATGCTGGCGCTGCGACTGCGTTACAGAGTTGCCGGTAGTAGTTTGCCTCAGCTTCAGCGGGTGGGATATGGCCGAGCGGTTCCATGAGCCGATGGTGGTTAAACCAGGCTAAACCAGGCAACCCATTCGAGCGTTGCCAGTTCGACGGACTCACGCGTTTTCCA
>CAYRLJ010000063.1:0-26374 GCA_964425025.1 uncultured Burkholderia sp.
TTGCGGAATCTGACGCGCCACCTGCTCCGGCTCGAAGTCCTTCATCGAGCGGAAAGAGAGGTTCACCGGCAACTCCGAACCGTCATCGGCAAGGGTGTTCTGCGCCGCGATCTTCAAATCGGGCGCGTAGTCGGCCAGAACAGCGTCGAAGTTGTTCTTGTCGATATTCGTCTTCTTGCGCTCAGCCAGCGGCGCCTGTTCACGGCCGGCGCTGAAGTCGCCCGCGACGAGCAGTTTCAACGGCAGTTCGACCTTCTTTTGGGCCCCGCCGGTGTGCAGGTCAAGGGTGATGGAAACCCTCGACTTGGGGATTTCACGCTGGAAGCTATCCATTAGTACTCCTTATCAATACGAGAGAAAGATTCCCGCGGAACTAGCCCGGTGCCATGCAACGCTTCCTGCCCTCGCGCGCATGCGCGGAAACGCCGCATAACGCGTAATTCACAAAGAAAGGAATATTGGCAAAATGCACGGCACGGCTCCGCTCGTCCGATCATCATTACGGAACCGCGCATTAAACAGGTTTACTCACGAACCGTCAAATCAAGTCAATTCACCATGAATGAAAATGTTTACATGCGCTAAATTCAACGACTTTTTCACATGATCTCCATCAACAACCGGTCAACAGCGGCTGCCATACCCTTGCAAAACCACACGCAATCCATTGTTTTATAATGTTTTTTTCAGACTAATTGGCTATCCCAATAAAAACACCTCATCTCACAAATATGCACCAGCATGGAAGCCTCTGCCATATCCATCTCACAAATTAATTTCAACGATTAAATTTTTTATCGAGGGCAATCGATTTGGATGCAAATCAAAAATGAGATAAATAAAATCCAGCTTTCGTTAATCAACAATAAGCGATAAACCATACCTATGCGGATCGACAAACCGCTTTGGCACGAGGGCTTGATTCTCACGCAGCAGCACTTCCAACAGCAGGACCGGTGGGCCGGGTTCGCGCTGCAGCAAGTCGCCACGGCCGCGCTCGCAGAGCCATGGGGCACCCTTGGCGTCGAAGTTGACGAAGAGGCACTGGCGACAGGGCGTCTGAAGCTAACGCAACTGAAACTACGGTTTCCGGATGGCACACCCGTCGACACGACAGTGGCCGATGCCGTTCCGCTTGCGCGCGATTTGTCACAAGGGGTGCCCGCTGACCGTCAAAGCATCACGGTACTCGCTGCGCTCGCGTTACCGGATGCGAACGGCAGCAACTGCCGCTTCGATGAAACCACGCTTGCACGACCGCGTCGCGCGTATCGCGAATTCGTCAAGGTCACGGACTTGAACGGCACTGCTGAATCGGAAATCGCGGCCGAACGTCACGCTGTGCGGCTGTTGTTCGATTTCGAATCTCATGCCGACGACACGGTCTGCGCCATCGCGCGGCTCATCCGCACGACGAGCGGCCAATTCCAGGTCGATCACCGGTTCGTCCCCCCGTGCCTCGCGCTCAGCAACCATCCGCTTCACCTCGAACGCATTAATCGTCTCGCCGACATCCTGCAGGCCAAAAGCCTTGCGCTCGGGGCGCGCCGCAGCGAACGCATCGAGCAGGTTGCCGAATACGGCGTAGCCGATGTGCAACTGTTCTGGCTGCTGCATTGCATTCATTCGGCGTGGCCGCAACTGCGGCTTTTTGCCTCGCACCCGAATCGTTCGCCGGAGCACTTGTATGCCACGTTGGCGCAGCTTGCCAGCGCGCTGATGACGTTTTCAACGCTCGCGCAGCTTGCGGATATCCCGGTATACGACCACGCGCGCGCCGACGACGTATTTGCGAAGCTCGAGTCGACGATTCGCGACCTGCTTGACGCGATTATCCCGTCGCGCGTCGTTCCGATCGGCCTGACCCGCAAAAACCCGACAACATGGGCTGGCCAGTTCCTCGACGAGCGCATCGCCGATGCAACGGCCGACTGGTACCTGTCGGTCAATGCTCCCATGCCGGCTTCGGAGCTCGTCGAACAGCTCCCGCGTCTGTGCAAGATCGGCGCGCCGGATGACGTCGAGCACATTGTCAATTCCGCGCTGCTGGGCATTCCGCTCAAGGCTGTGCAGCGCGTGCCGGCGGCGATCCCCGTGCGTCTCGACAATCAGTATTTCGCACTGGATTCGGCCAGCACCGCGCACGCGAAAATGATCGCCGCGCGAGCCTGCCAGATCTACCTTCCGGCCTCCGTGCCCGATGCCACATTTGAACTTTACGCGGTGCTGCGCTCATGAACGCCCTCACTCCCAGCCTTAACGAAGCCGCCCTGCTGGACGACATGCCAGGCACCAGCCGCGTCTGTGCCGGAGGCATCCGGGACCTGCTGCGCGACACGGCGTTGCTCGTGACGACGCTTGCCCCCGGAGGCCGGGTCCACGATGCGGCCGAATTCCGGGACCGGTGTCGGCAGCTGATCGAGCACTTCTCAAATGCGTTGGAACGACGTGGGTACCCGCACGATGTGCGGCAGGAAGCGCTCGTCGCGCAATGCGGGCTGCTCGACGAGACTGCTTTGCGGTATCTGCCCATTGACAGCCGCGCGGGTTGGGAGTTGAAACCACTGCAGGTCGAGCGATTCAACCTGCACGACGCAGGTGAGCGCGTGATCGATTGCATCGAAGCACGTATGCGGGAGACGTCACCGCGGCTCGATCTGCTGGAATGCTATTCCGCGATCCTCGCCATGGGCTTCGTGGGTCGCTACGCCCGCGAGGGCGAAGCGAAGCGCACTGAGCTGATCGCGTCGATTAACGCGCAGCTAGCGAAGCTGCGCGCTTCATCTGAACGGCCGTTCATCGCCGATCGCGCGGCAAGCAAGCTCTTCGACCGGTTCTATCGCCTTTCGCCATGGGCCATCGCCGCTCTGGCCAGCGTTGCCGCGGTGATCGCATGGATGCTCTGGGCCGCTGCGCTCGATATTCAGCTCGCGCATTTGGTGCCGGCAAAGGTCGGACAGCCGTGAAGTCAGAACTGGCTGTTTCGCCCGCGGCATCGGCGCCGATGCCCGATCATGGACACGAGGGGCCTGGTTATCCCCTGCGCGCGATGATTGTGCTTGCGGCCACGCTGGCGTTGGCGGTGATGTGGTTCATGCTGCCCATAGGCCGCGGCGGGGCCTGGACGCTCACGGCGGTGATTGGAATCGCCGTGCTGATGCTGCTGTGGTGGCGCACCCGCCGGCTTTCCCAGACGCGCGAAGAGAGCGCGAAAGCCCTAGCCGCGCTGGGCGCCGCGACCGCTGACATTCCCGTCAGGCTGCGCGCCCGCATGCCGCTTGTGCTGGTCACAGGTGACGGGCTACCGGCATTGTTCAACCGGAACGATGAGGAACGCTTCGCGCATGTCGGCGATGGTGCGATTTGGATGCGCGTCGATCGCCCCAAGGACCTGCCACGGCTCGCCGTCGCGGTCAGGCAGTGGCGTGACGGTCGTGCTCCGGACGGCGTTGTGCTGTCCATATCGCCTGCTTTGCACACTGGAGCGGACATGCTGACGCAGCAGCTGCGCCTGATACGTCAGGAGATTGCCGACGCCGCGCGTGCGCTTGGCACTCGCTTGCCGGGCTACGTCGCGGTCTACCAGCGGCTGACGACCGGAGGACACTCCGGTGCCCAGAAGGCGGTGGCGTCCGATCCGATGCTCGCTCGCGGCACCGGGTCGTCGCAAACACAATGGTACGGCGTGTCGTCACGAACACGCCTCATCGATGCAGACCGTTTCGAGCCGCCGATCCGGGCAGCGGAAGATGAGGGTCAGCGCATTGCCGGCGGCGGCGAGGCGGTCGCCCGCGCAGCTGCCCTTGCGTCGATCATCGGATGGACGCAGCGCGTCGTCATCGGTGCGCTCACGGACAGATTGCAGCCGGCCACACCTTTGGCGCTGTTCGGTGCCGGCTGGATTGACTGCGGACCCGCGAGCCCGATGGTCCAACACACTCCCCCTCAGGGCATGGGGACGTCACTCGGCCCGGGCCAAGGCAACCCATGGCAACGCGACGTCGAGATACAAACTCGCGTGGTACGTGGCGATGCCCTCGCCTCTCCACTGCCATGGCCGTTCCCGCAGCCCCTGATCGAAGCGCTGCCGCGCCGGTACTGGATGTCACCGCGCTTGACCGCCTTCGCTCACGCGCTGGCGCTCGTCGCCTGTGCGGCCGTTGTGACCTTTTGTGCATCGGCAAAGAATAACGAGGCTCTGCTGACCCGCGTCGGCACCGATCTCGTCCGTTACTCGACGATTCCTTCCGCGCACGATGCCGCGAAGCGCAACGCATTGCAAATGCTGGTCGCCCATCGGGACCGGCTCGATCAATATGGGCGCACCGGAATTCCGCTTCGCTTGTCGTTCGGGATGTATCGGGGCACAGAGCTGATGCCGGCGTTGAACGACGCAATCGCCTCTTATGTGCCGCCTCCGCCACCACCGGCAGTCGTCACGCTCGACAGCATGTCGCTCTTCGACAGCGGTCGCGCGCAATTGAAACCGGGCTCCACGCGCGCTATGGTCCGTGCGATCGAGATGATCAAGGCGCATTCCACTCGCGGCGCTTCGTTCGGGGCGCACCCCAAACGAATTCTAGTGGCCGGCTATACCGACAACGTGGGCAAACCGGACAGTAACTTGAAGCTCTCGAAGGCACGTGCGGAAACCGTGCGCGACTGGTTGGCAGAGGTATCGGGCATCCCTCTCACGCAGTTCGCCATTCAGGGCTACGGCGAGACACGACCGATCGCGAGCAACGATACGCCGGAGGGGCGCGCCAAAAACCGGCGTGTGGAAATCACACTGGTCCCGGACCTCCCGACTACTCAAGCAAATCCCGGCACGACCTCTCCCTAGGGCTTTGCTGCGGGGCGTACCCCCGAGGGCATTTCCTTCGAGGCGCATCGCTAGGCCATCTGGTTAGCGGCGCACGTCCGGGGCATTTCCTCCGGCGCGCACACCAAGGACAGTTTCTTCGTTGCGCCCACGCAGGGCGCTTCGTTCCGAGGAACATCACAACGCCGGCCCGAGGGATTAACGGCCCCACGCGGTGAAAAGCAGTCTTTAGCGCCCGAAGCACACCGCTTCGGGATTATGAAGCCCGGAACTGACTCCGGGCGATTGTCTCAGTACTTAAAAAGGAGTGAAGCAATGGCAATTCCGGCCTATATGTGGCTCAAGGACGATGGCGGCGCCGACATCAAGGGCTCGGTGACGGTACAGGACCGTGAAGGCAGCGTCGAACTCGTCGCGTTCAATCACGGCATACACATCCCGACCGACGGCAACACGGGCAGGCTTACCGGTACGCGCGTGCATAAGCCGATCACGTTGACGAAGGAAACGGATGCATCGACGCCGTACCTTTATAAGGCGGTGACGAGCGGCCAGACGCTCAAGTCGGTCGAGATCAAGTGGTACAAGATCGACGACGCCGGCAAAGAGAAGGAATACTTCAACACCACGCTCGACAACGTGAAGGTCGTGGCGGTCAATCCGGTGATGCACGACATCAAAAATCCTGCTTTCGAGAGACACAACCACCTCGAAAACGTCGAGCTGCGCTACGAGACGATCACCTGGTCGTACAAGGACGGCAACATCATCCACAAGGATACCTGGAACGAGCGTTCCTAATATCCGACGTGTGGAGTAGGACCGGTTCGCCGCGGCGGCCGGTCTCATTGCCAGCCCGCAACGCGGGCTGGTCCTTATCTACCCGGGAGCTCCTTTCCCGTGACCCGACTTCCGTCATGACCTTGCGCGACACCACTCACCTGCTTCGCCGACTCAATCCGCACTGTACGAAGGCGCTAGGCGCCGCGGCAAGTCTTTGCCAGACGCGCCTTGCAGACGAGATCACGATCGAACACTGGCTCCTGAAGCTGATCGAGGCAGGCGATGGGGATATCCCGGCGATCTTGCGGCACTATGCGATCGACATCGATACCGTCTGGGATGCGCTTGTCGCCTCTATCGAGCATCAGAGCCGGAACCTGCGCGGCAAGCCCGCCCTTTCCCCCCAACTGGCGGCCGTGCTCCAGGATGCATGGCTCCACGTCACGCCCGAGACAGATGAGACGGATGAGCCGGTTATCCGATCCGGCCATCTCCTGCAGGCGATCGTCGACGCGCCGCACGTGTTGCGCGCGCACAATGCTTGGCCGCTGCTGTCGATCAGTAGCGCGCAAATCCAGCGGCTGCTGCCGCGTCTTGGCCAGCGAACATGCGAAAACCAGCCGGACGACGCCGTTGGAGCGGCTGCGGATATCAAGGCGGCTGCCCCGTCTGACGAGGCGCGACCCAGTGCGGCCGCTAGCGCAAGCGCTCGAACGCTTTCGCCCCCGCGAACCGTGGAAGGCGCCGCCCTCGCGCGCTTTTCGATCGATTTGACCGACAAGGCGCGCCGCGGCGACATCGATCCCGTCTTCGGCCGCGATCGTGAGATTCAGCAAATGATCGACGTGCTTGCGCGTCGGCGTAAGAACAATCCGATTCTCGTTGGTGAGCCCGGCGTCGGCAAGACGGCGCTCGTCGAAGGACTCGCGCTGCGCGTAGCCGAAGGCAGCGTACCGAATGTAATCCGGAACGTGCGTATCCTTACGCTCGATCTGGGCCTGTTGCAGGCAGGTGCCGGCGTGAAGGGCGAATTCGAGCTGCGCCTAAAAAACGTGATCGACGAAGTGCAGGCCTGCGCAACGCCGATTCTGTTGTTCGTCGACGAAGCTCACACGCTAATCGGCGCCGGCAATGCGGCTGGTGGCGCCGACGCAGCGAATCTTCTCAAGCCCGCGCTCGCGCGCGGTGAGCTACGCACGATCGCCGCTACCACTTGGTCCGAATATAAAGAATTCTTCGAGCGCGACGCCGCGCTCGAGCGCCGCTTTCAGATGGTCAAGGTCGATGAACCCGATGACGAAGCGGCGTGCCTGATGCTGCGGGGCCTCAAGAGCCGCTATGCGACATATCATCAGGTTCACATTCGCGACGAGGCGCTAGTCGCCGCGGTCAAACTCTCGCGCCGCTACATTCCTGCGAGGCAACTGCCGGACAAGGCCGTCGATCTCATCGATACCGCAGCGGCACGCGTGCGCATGGGACTCGAATCTCTCCCGGCGGAACTGCAGCGTGCCCAAGCAGCCGTTGCAGCTCTGCAGATCGAACAAAGCACGATCGAGGCCGATGAGTGGGCGGGCGTCGACGGAGGTAAGGCGACGCGCGAGGCGCTCGGCGCCGCACTCGCGAGCGCGAACAGAGCGCTGGCCGAACTCACTGAGCGACACGAACTCGAGCACATGCTAGTTGCGAAGCTCCATGAGCAGCGAGACGCCGAACGTTCAGCGCGCGACGACACGGCGTTCGCTGCAGCGCGGCAAGCGCTCGCCAGTGCCCAAGGCAAGGCGCCCCTCATCTTCGCGGATGTCGATGCACAGGCGATTGCGCGTGTCGTCGCCGAGTGGACGGGCGTGCCCGTCGGGAATCTTGTCGAAGATGAGCTACAAACCTTGCTCGCACTCGAGGCGCAGCTCGCCACGCGCGTGGTTGCTCAGGACGACGCACTGGCTGCACTCGCCGAGAGTCTGCGCACGGCGAAAGCGGGGCTCAAGAACGAGCACGCTCCGCTCGGCGTGTTTCTGCTTACGGGACCGTCCGGTGTGGGCAAGACCGAGACGGCCCTGGCACTGGCCGATTTGCTTTTCGGCGGTGAAGCGTCGCTTACGACTATCAACATGTCGGAGTATCAAGAATCGCACACGGTGTCGCAATTGAAGGGCTCGCCCCCGGGCTACGTCGGTTACGGTAGAGGCGGCGTACTGACCGAGGCGGTGCGGCAACGTCCCTACTGCGTGGTGCTGCTGGACGAAGTCGAAAAAGCCCATCGCGACGTGCTCGATACGTTCTATCAAGTGTTCGATCGCGGTGTGATGCGCGACGGCGAGGGGCGTGAGATCGACTTCCGCAACTGCGTGATCGTGATGACTTCAAATCTCGGCAGCGCCCAAATCGATGAATCGACTGCCGAGCGTCCGACGATCACACAGGCGGAACTCGTCGATGCGATTCGGCCGCAACTGGTCGCCCACTTCCAGCCCGCCTTGCTCGCGCGCTTCCAGACGCTCGTCTACCGGCCGCTCGATGCGATTGCGCTCGCGTCCATCGTGCGCCTGAAGCTTGGGAAGGTTGCAGAGCGCCTGCGCCGTCAGCACGATGTCGAGTTGACGTGTGACGAGCCGCTGATCGATGCGATGGCCGAACTTTGCCTAGCGCGCGAATCGGGCGCGCGCAACGTCGATGCGTTCCTCAACCAGCGTATCCTGCCGACGGTTTCGCGCCAGTTGCTCGCGCGTATGGCCGGCGGCGCTACCCCGGCGACGATCGCGCTGTCGAGCTCGGCCGACGGGAACTTAACGATCGATTTCATCAACCGCGAGAATGCCGTCGGCGCTGCCGAACCCGCCGCGGTCGGCGCGTAATTGGAGCGACACCATGCCGGCCCGCCCCTCGCTCTACGACATGCTGCTCGGCCAGATCGGCGGCGAGCCGCTGGATGCGCATGACGATCGGACGCTCGAGTGTATGAGCGTGCAGCGCAACGTCCAGCGTATTCTGAATACACGCGCCGGTGCGCTGAAGCACCTGCCCGACTACGGCCTGCCCGATCTCACGAATATCTATAAGGCGTTGCCCGCCTCCGCGCATCTGCTCAAAGAGCGAATGGAGGCTACGCTGTTGAAGTACGAGCCACGCATCAAATCGATAGACATCGAAATTCTCGTCAACGACGACCCTGGCGTACTCGTCAGCTTCGAGATGACGTGTCATCTGAAGAAAGCCGGTTTGGTCCGGTTCGGTACATATTTCGAACCGCCCGGCCGCATCCGCATGAACCGGAAAGTAGAAAAGCACCGCTGATTCTGGCAAACGATTCACGATACTCGGCTATGCATTCATACGCTGCATTTCTTCGTCTGCGATCGGATGCCGCCGCGGCCCACTCGCAAGCTAGCCGCGCAATTTTTTCTCCGATGCGGGACTCGTTACCGTCGACCACGCAGACGTCGCGCGAACGCGCGGATCGGAACTCGCCGGTTTGAACGCCGACACTGTGACCGTGAGCCCCTGGCCGTCCGGGTTGTTGCGCAGCACAACCTCGGCGCGATGACGCCGCGCCACACGTGCGACGATGGCC
The DNA here is from genome assembly GCA_964425025.1 of uncultured Burkholderia sp. GTDB lineage: Bacteria > Pseudomonadota > Gammaproteobacteria > Burkholderiales > Burkholderiaceae > Trinickia. The sequence goes on from CAYRLJ010000063.1 coordinate 9,177, forward strand.
AGCCCCAGCCCGCTGCCTTCGCCTTGCGTCTCGCTGCCGCGATAAAACCGATCGCAGACGCGCGCGAGTTCCGTCTCGGGAATGCCGGGCCCCGTATCGCTGACCTCGAACGACACACCCGCGCGTTCGCGACGCAGCACGACATCGACGCGGCCGCCGGACGGCGTATGCTTGATCGCGTTGTCGAGCAAGTTATTTAGGAGTACCGATAAACTGTGCGGTTCACCGAGCACCTCGAACACGTCGCCGTCATCCGCATACGACGCGATTTCCAACCCGAGATCGATCGACTTGTCCTCTGCAAGGAGCGAAAAGTCGCTGATGGCTTGCTCGGCAAGACGGCGCAATGGGACCGGCGTCAAAGCGCCGCCTGCGGGCTCCGCGTCTGCGCGCGCCAGCGCGAGCAATTGCTGCACGAGCCGAATGATTCGATTGAGCCGCTGTTCGATGCGTGCGAGCGTCGCGCCTTCGCCCTTGAGCGATCCGTCACGCTGCGCGGCTTGCAGTTGCAGTTTCAGTGCGGTCAGCGGCGAGCGCAGCTCGTGAGCCGCATCGGCGATAAATGTTCGTTGCGCGCTCGATGCCACATTGAGCCGTGCGAGCAGATCGTTCAGCGCTTCGACGAGCGGCAGGATTTCCACCGGTGCGGCACCCTCCAGGTGCACGGGCTCGAGCGCGTCGAGCGAACGCGTTGAGAGCCCGCGAGACAGTGCGCGGATCGGCGCGAGCGCGCGCTTCACGACGAACAGCACGAGCGCGATCACCAACGGAAGCAGCACCCCAAGCGGCCAAAGCGTACGAAACGCGAGCCGCAGCGCCAGCGATTCGCGCACCGAGATAGGCTGCGCCACTTGAATGAAGCGATCGGGCTGCCGCAGACCGTACACGCGCCAATGCTTCTCGCCGCGCTCGATCGTGCGAAACCCTTCCGCCAACTGGGCAATGGGCGGCGCTTGCTCCGACCGATAGGCGAGCTGCCCCTGCGTATTCCATACTTCGATCGCAATGCGATCATCCGATAGATCGTGCATCGCGGGACTTTGCGTCAATGCACTCGTCGCGGCGATGTTGGGTGGCAGCGATACAGCCACGGCGTGCAGCTCGTAGTCGAACAGCTCGCTCGCCTCCTCGTGCGCCGTATGAAAAATGGCGTAGGCGGCGATGCCGGATGCAGCCGCAAAGCCGCAGACGAGCCAGCCAACCAGCCAGCGTCTGATCGACGTCATTGAACGCGCCTTAGCCGATATCCGACGCCCCGCACGGTGACGATTTGCTCCGCGCCGAGCTTGCGCCGCAAGCTGTGTACATGCACCTCTACCGCGTTGCTGCCTATCTCTTCGTTCCAACCGTAAAGCTTCTCTTCGAGTTCGGCTTTTGTTTGCACGCGCGTCGGCGATTCGATCAGCGCGCGCAGCAACGCAAACTCGCGCGGCACGAGCGCGACGGGCGCGCCGTTCTTCGTCACTTCGTGCGCGGCAGGATCGAGCGTCAGTTCGCCATGCGTATAAATCGGCTGCTTTTGCCCGGTACGCCGGCGCAAGAGCGCGCGCACACGCGCCGCGAGTTCGTCCAGGTCGAAAGGCTTGACGAGATAATCGTCGGCGCCCGTATCGAGGCCGCGCACGCGCTCATCCACGGCATCGCGCGCGGTCAGGATAATGACGGGCGCCGCCCCGCCCGCATCGCGATACCCGCGCAGCACGGCCATTCCGTCCTTCTTCGGCAAGCCCAAATCGAGCAGGACTAAATCGTAGACGTCGTTGCCGAGCGAAAGCTCCGCGGCACGGCCGTCCTGAGCCCAGTCGATCGCATAGCCGGCACGACGCATCGTGTCGAGCACGGGCTCCGCGATCATTCGATCGTCTTCGACCAACAGCAAGCGCATGATTCGTTCGTTTTGAGGTGATGAGGCGTGTCGAGCATCGCATGGCTCCGCTTAACGCAGCCTTAAGCTGCGCTGAACGCGCGTTCTACGGAAGCATAGCGTCGATTGTCGTCCAGCACGAGTCGGGCCGCAGCAGGGGTCGTGCGGCCAATCATGGCGCCGGTCGTGCGCGAGCGGAGCGCACGACAGCGCACCACTCAATGGCTGAGCGGAGCGATGCGCGTGACGTGTGGGGTCACATCGGCTTCAGTTTGGCGCAGCGTCACCTTCCAGTCGTCCCGATCGCCGCGTGGGCCCGAATCCGCGAACGGCAGGCGTGCCAGCGCGCTCGCGACCAAAGTGTCGATATCGCGCCGTGCGTCGGCATCTCGATCGCGCCTCGTCGCGCTGACCTTGTACGCTTCATGTCCGTCGGCAAGATCGAAAAACCGTAGGGTCAGCGAATGGATATAGTCCTTGGCGCCAGGCCATGCGAACCCGGACGGCAGCACCGCCGCACCGCAGCCGATATCGTCGGCGCACCGGGAATAGCCGATGCCGACCGACGCGGGACGCGTCTCATGCGACAGCATCAGGCGATAGCGCGCCGCCGTCGCAGGCTCGGCCGCGAACCCGTACTGCGCCAACCGGCGCTCGAGCGCCGACGCATAAAGCGCGCCTTCGTCGTCCGGTGCTGAGGCGGACTGCGCCGCAAGCGCGTAGGTGCGAACGCCGGTGCCGAAATCGTGCGTCGAGTTCGCGCGCACCGCTGTTTCGGTCCCGGCACATCCAGTCAAGGCCGCCGCGCAAGCGGCCAGCAGCATGATCGTCTTCATTCTCGAGCGGTCGTCATTCATCGTGGATGGGAAGTGTTCAGGATGCACCGTCCCAGCGCGGCACGGAGACGGTGACCGTCGTTCCTTGCCCCACCTCGCTGGCGACAGCCACCTCGCCCTCATGGCGGGTGACCACCGTTTTCACAAGGGCCATGCCGAGGCCGGCACCTTGCGAACGCGGCTGGCCCGGTGTGCGGAAACGTCGAAAGCGCTCGAACAGATGCGCGCGAGCGTCCTCGCTCATGCCGTAGCCTTGGTCGGCGATGCGACATTGGACGCGATCGTTCGCGGCATGGGCGACCGACACGTGGACGACCGTTTCGCTAGGGCTGTACTTCACGGCGTTGTTGAGCAGGTTCGTCAATGCCCGCGTCATCAGCGAGCGGTCGGCGTGCACCCAATGGTCATCGCCCTCGAAATGCGTTTCGACGAAAATGCCCTTGGCGCGCGCCTGCGGCCAAATTTCATCGCTTGCGTCGAGCACGACGTCGGCGAGATTGATGGGCTCGAAAACGTACGCCTGCGATTCGGCACGCGTCAATTGCACGAAATCGTCGGCAAGCGTTAGCGCGCGCCGCGTATAGCGCTCGATGTGCTCCAGCAACTTACGCAAGCGCTCGGACCGGGTGACGGCCCTCTCTTCTTCGATCAGCGCCAGCACCGACGCATGCGGCGAGCGCATGTCGTGCGACAGCAGCCTGAGCGCATCCTCGCGCGCTTGTTCCGCGGTATGCAACGCCGTCACTTCCACCAGACCGACGACCCAATACCCGGAAGCCTCGCCGCGCGCGTTGCGACAGCGCGCATAGCGCAACATGAAATCGCGTTCGGCGCGATCGCGCACCTCGATCCCGCGTTCGACGATCCACACGCGGTCAAGGTCGGTCGGATCGAGCACCTCGGGCCAACGTGCCAGCAGCTCCGCGTCCGAGATATTCTCGGGCACCATCGTCTTGATGAACGTCATTTCGCCGAGGGTGTCGGTCAATAGTCGGCCTTCGGGCTGCAAATCGGTCACGCGGGCGAAGCACGCGCGAGCCGCCTTGTTCGCGACGCAAATGAGCCCTTGCCTGTCCGCAATCAAAATCGGCTCCGGCACGCTGTTCAGACAGTCCCACACGAACCGCTGCATGTCCTGCATCCGGTCGGCCGCCTGTTCCACGAGCGCGATATGCCGCTCGAGCGCGTCGCCGCGCACTTCGCGCGGGCGGGTCGGAATCATCGGCAAATTGTCGGAATCGTCGGCGAGCCGCTGCAGTTCACGTTGCAGACGCGACATCGTCATTTCGAGCCGGCGCCAGCTCCACAACGGATAAACGGCGAACAGCGATACGAGCACCGGCACCGGCGAGAGCCAGATGCAAACGCCGTCGAGCAGCACTGCGCTCAGCACGAGCGAGAACGCGCCGAGACCGAGCGTGAGCAACAACGTACGCCTGGGAGATAGAAACAGCAATCCCGCGAGCAGCGCCGCGAGCGGCGCCAGCGACGCCGCGAACAGACATTCCTGCGGCATGGGGCGGATCGCCCGCCCCGTCAGCAGCGCGCTGAGCGCACTGGCATGCAGCAGCGTATCCGCCGTCGGCCCAAAGGTCCCTGTGATCGGCGTCGCCAGATGCGTCGCGAGGCCCGATGCCGTTAAGCCGACGAACACGACCTTTCCTCGGAGCGTTCCCGCCGGCATGTTGCCGTCCAGCAAATCGCGGGCGGCGACTTGGGCCTGATGCGGCACGCGCCCGGAAAAAGGAATAAGTACGCGCGAGGCGCCGTCGATATTCGCGCCGGCGCTCGTCATGACCGGGCGCATGTGCTCCGCAGCTAGATAACGTCCGTCGGCAAGGGGGATTTTTCCGCTGCGAATATCGTCGAACAGCGGCACGACGAGGTACGGCAAATCCATGCCAGCCGCCCGCTCCTTCAGTGCGACGCCGCGCACGATCCCGTCCGAATCGGGCTCCACGTCGATATGGCCCATTCCCGCCGCGGCTGACGCGAAACGCGGCACGGGCCGAACCGGGTCCGCACTCTCGCGCGGATCGACAAACAGCGGCAAGTACGTCGGCGCCGCGCGCAGCGCGTGCGCCAGTTCATCATCGCCCGCGGAGGGCTCGGTCAACAGGACGTCGTAGACGATCGCCGCGGCGCCATCGTCGGCGACCGCGGCGATCAAGCGAGCCTGCAGATCGCGCGGCCACGGCCAGCGGCCGAACGTCGACACGCTGTCGTCGTCGATGCGCACGACGGAAATCTCCGGCGCGAGCGGTTGCGAACGCAACGTCAGCATCCGGTCGTACACGAGCCGATTGAAGTTCGTGGCGATGCCGCAAAACACGCAGACGAAGACAACGGCTACGCCGAAGCAACCGATGGCCAGCCATTCCCAGATGAAACGCTGCCAGACGCTCAGCTCGGGCCGCCATGTCAGGCGCGCTCGATAACGCGGTGGACGCGATTCGCGAGAGTTCATCCGCGAACCCGTCACTTGGCCAGCGTAAACGTACGCACGGAGCCGATCGTTTCGTACAACCGGCCACGCTCGTATTGCTCGGATACGACCCGCCAGTAGTAATCGCCTGCCGGCAGATCGGAGACGATGAGCGAGGACTGCACTAGGTCCACGGCGTCCACGATCGGCTCGCGAAGGTCCTGATGGCGTGACAGGACCAGTCGAAAGCGAGCCTCGGGATCCGCGCGCGATGTGCGCCAAGCGAAGCGATACTCATGGCTGCCCGCATGCGCAGTGGCGGTCGCGCTGAGCTCGTTCGCGCGCCGCTCGAACGCATAGACGCGAGGGAGACCTTCTAGGCCGCTCGCGTCGATGGCGGAAGCGCGTACGAAATACGTGCCGTCAGGTACGTCCGAAAACGTCGCGGTGGGCGCCTGCACCCGCGCATCGCGGATCAGATCGAGCAAATCGGCATCGCGTGCAATCTGGATGCGATAGCCGCTTGCGCCGGGTGCCGACGCCACGTTGAACGTCACGGCCTTGCCGTCCTGCACCTTCCCCGGATCGACTAGCTGCGGCGCCGGCAACAGCGGGGCCGGCGCGCCAACCGCGCCTTGGCTCGGCGTGGCACTGCCTTCGCCTGCGCGAACGAATTGCGGCGCAGCGCTGTCGCGAGCGGCCGCGCCCTTGCTTGCGACCGCCGCAACGCCCACGGCAACTGTGCCGTCGAGCACTTCCACGGCCGTCATCGACGGCAACTCGTTGACGCGAAACCGCGTACCGCGCACGCCCGCGACGATCGACGGCGTGCGCACTTCGAAGCGATCGTCGCTGCGCCTGGCGTGCGTTACCTCGTTGCTCACTTCGCCGCGTTCCAGTTCGATGACGTGATCCTCGATCCCGGTGAGCACCATCTTGCGCAATGTTTGCAAAACGATACGGCTGTTGGGCGCGATGCTGACGTACGAGCCGTCGTCGAGTTCGAGCGTGGCAAAGCCGTCGTCGCCGGTGCTGACTGTATCGTTCTCACCGAGCACGCGCGCAGGCCGTAGCGGCATCGCCGGCGGTGCCGCGGTACCGGGTGAACGGCTACGCGTACGGGCAGTGACGAGGCCGCTTAGCGCGACGATGTGCGCGGCCGTCGAATCGCGGCGCAGCAAAGCAAGTGGCAACCGCAAGGTCATCCCGGCGGGCAAGCGTCGCGGCGCGCTCACGTGATTGAGCACCGACAACGCGCGCCAGCCTTTCACATCGGTCAAATAGCGCTGAGCCACTTCATATAGCGTGTCGCCGGCAACCGTCACGTATGGGACGGTTGCGCGGCCATCGGTTGTCGTCTGGGCTTCGACGGATTGTGCACCGAGCAACGCAACGGCGACGACGATGGCGGCCATCGCGGTTATCGCCGAGCCGCACCCATGTTTGACGCACCGGTTTTTTCGAAAAGGAAGCGCTCCGTCTCGCGAAGCCGTTGTGACGGCATTTTGGCTATGCATTGGCGTATCTATGAATGCACGTTTTAATTATCGAAGCAGCGGCATAGCGACATTAGTCGCATGCCGTTTCGGCATGAAGCCGGCGTCTTGCGCTGGCGCGTGCTCACTGCGGACCGGTTCGGCAATGCCGAAGCCGCGAGCTTAACGAATTTCAAGCCATTTTGCATCGCCGAATGCATGCCATTTCTTGAAATTGGCGCCATTCGAAGCCGCTTCTCGTATGGCACAGCAACCACTGCACCGACGGTAGCGGCCACGCATAATTGCAAACAAATGTCAAATGCACGTTTTTTGCACACACCCATTCAATCCATTCTTTGGGTATGGCTGTACAATTCGGCCGAAATAAATTGGAGTGAGCCGAGCTGCCACGGACTACCGCGGTATATCGATGCATGCGAGAGAGGCTGAAAGAAAATGAAGATCGCCTATTTGGAAGACGATGACGTTCTTGTCGAGCACATCGGTGAAATATTGCGTTCTGCCGGCCACGAATGTGAGTTGTTTCGTGACGGCAGCCAGTTAATTCGTCGCTTAAAACGGGATCGTTTCGACTTGATTCTCCTCGATTGGTGCTTGCCCGGCGTAACGGGCCACCAGGTGACGATCTGGGCCCGTGCGAACCTCAGCGAACGCGTGCCGATCTTGTTCATGACCAGTCGCTCGCTCGAAGCCGATGTCGTGACCGCGCTGGCCGCGGGCGCCGACGATTACATGATTAAGCCGATTCGCAGCGGCGAGCTGCTTGCGCGTATCGATGCGTTGAGCCGTCGGGCCTACCCCGCGTCGGCAGCCGGCCACGGCGCGCAGTCAGTCATCGCGGTCGGCCGTTACCGCATCGATCCGGTCAGTCGCGCCTGTTTTTTAGGCGAAACCGCGATCGAATTGACGGGCCGCGAATTCGATCTAGTGCTGCTGTTGTTTCAACATGTGGGACGTGTACTGTCGCGCGAGCACATCGGCGGTACGCTTTGGGGGCAGCCGCACAGCGCCATCTCGCGAACGCTCGATACGCATATGTCGCGCGTGCGCTCCAAATTGCAATTGAAGCCCGACAACGGTGTGAGGCTCGCGCCCGTCTACGGACACGGCTATCGCCTCGAAATCGTGCCGGACGCGCCTACTGATCCGCGCACGCATGCCTCATCACTGGAGGCCGGGCTCGCTTAACAATCGGTGCAATCGGCGGGATCGGCGGGATCACCGGCACTCACGCACCACCTCCGCACCATTCCCCCCACATCGCACGCGTTGTAATTAAGCCGTCCCCCATTTAGACTCGCGCCGAGTGTAATATTTCGTATTTTTGGGGCCGAATGGGGCGTGCATTGTTGAATCGGGGAGCGTCACAAGCCCGCCGCAGCGCGACACTAGCGCTCGTCGCCGTCCTGCTGACGGCCCCCCTTGCCGCCCATGCGTCCGATGCGGTTTGCCGCGCCCGTGGCGGCCCAGATTCGCGACCGTCGATCGGTCTCGTCCTATCAGGCGGCGGCGCGCGCGGATACGCGCATCTGGGTGTGCTGCGCGTGCTGGAAGAAAATCGAATTCCCGTGGACTGCATCGCCGGTACGAGCATGGGCGCGGTGGTCGGCGGCCTGTATGCGAGCGGCATGAGCGCGAGCGCGATGCAAGCTCGCCTCGAGCACGTCAATCTCGCGGACATCGCGTTCGACGTCGAAAAGCGCGCCGAGTTGCCGCAATCGCAACGCGAGGACTCGCGCCTCTATGTCGGCAGCGTCGGCTTCGGCGCCGACGGCGTGAAGTTGCCCGCGGGCCTCGTCCAAGGCAACAGGCTGCAAGCGTTGCTGCAGGAATGGACTTCCACGTTGCCCGGCAACGCGCAATTCGACGCGCTTCCGATTCCGTATCGCGCAGTCGCGACAAATCTCAGCACAGGCGATGAGGTCGTACTCGATCACGGCTCGCTGCCGCTGGCGATCCGCGCGAGCATGGCCATGCCGGGCCTCTTCGCACCGACCGAATTCGACGGCACGGCGCTCATCGACGGCGGCCTCGTGAACAACTTGCCGACCGACATCGCGCGATCGATGGGCGCGCAGACGCTCATCGCCGTCGACATCAGCTCGTCGTTACGCCCGCTCGACGCGCTCTCGTCGCCGGCCGACGTGATGCAACAAATGCTCGGCATTCTGATCCACCAAAACGTCGGTCGGCACCGCGCGCAACTGACGTCGCACGATGTACTCATCAAGCCGACGCTCGGCGATCTCAGCTTTTCCGATTTCGCTCGCGGGAACGAGGCGATCGAAGCGGGGGCGGCGGCCGCGCGCGCCGCGTTGCCGCGCCTGCGCCAGTTCGCCTTGAGCCCCGAAGATTACGCAGCCTATCGGGTGGCCCACGACACGCCGAGCCCTCGGTCCGTTCGCCTCGCTCACATCGACGTTCATACGCGCGGCAACGTGCCCGCCGAGCGCGTACGCAAATACCTGCATCAGAAGGCGGGCGATGTCTATGACCCGCTTGCGGTCAATCGCGACTTGCAAGCGCTCGTCACGTCGGGTGACTTCGAAAATGCGACGCAGCAACTGATCGACGACAAAGACGGCCCGCGCCTCGTCATCGACGCCAAGGAAAGGTCTTGGGGGCCCAACTTTCTTTTGTTCGGACTCGGGCTTTCGAGCAGTTCCGAGGACGAAGGCGGCTTTAGACTCAATCTCGGCTACCGGCGCCCGTGGCTGACGCAGTCCGGGCTCGAACTGCGCGCCGACGGCACCCTCGGCAGCGATCTGCTTCAATTGCATACGGAGTTGCGTCAGCCGCTCTCCTCGTCGATGGGCTACTACGTCGCGCCGTACGCCGAATTCGAGCGGCGCTTCGCCAATATCTACGACGACTCGGCGGACGTGCGGCTGACTCAATATCATGTGCAAACCGAGCGCGTGGGAATCGACTTCGGCTTGCCTCTCGCGCGTCTTGGCGATTTCCGTGTTGGCCTCGCCTATTCGCACGCGTTCGGCTCCGCCGTCTACAACTTGCCGCTCGACAACGGCACGCTACTGTTCGCGGATACCTACGGACGCGAGATCACTGCCCGCGCCAAGCTGGTCATCGATCAGCTCGACGACCCGCTCTTTCCGCGCACCGGCTACTTCGCCGAATTGCGCGCCGAGCGATCCGTGTTCGGCCAAAGCAGCCCGTTCACGGAACTCTACGGCAAGGCCATCGAGGCGATCAGCTTCGGCCGGCACAGTTTCAACGCGAGCGTCGAAGCCGGCGGCGATATCGGCGGCGCGAACGAAGCCAATCCGCTGGGCTTTACGCTCGGTGGGTTTCAGCACCTGTCCGCCTACGCCGCCGATCAGCTATCCGGCAACTCCATGCTTTACGCGCAGATCACCTATTTGAACCGGATCATGCAGTTCGAATCGGCGCCGTTGGAAGGGCTGTACGCTGGGGTCAGTTTGGAAGCGGGCAACGTCTGGCAGCAAGGCGATCGCTTCGCGAGCGGCGCGCTCAAGCGCAGCGTGACGTTCTTCACGAGCGTCACGAGCTCCTTCGGGCCCCTTTATCTCGGGATCGCGCTCGCGCCCGGTGGGCGCCGCAACGTCTACTTTCAACTCGGACACACGTATTAATTGGGGTCCCCAGCCATTTGTCGCCGCTTTCGATTGATCGATATCGAAGGCTAGATAAAAAAAATGCGGTGGCGGGTGGCAATCAGTATGAAGTTTTCCCGCGCGCCGCCGTAGTAAACGTCATTCGGGCGCTAGACGCCCTCCTCGTTTACTACCGCCTCCACGGTTCCCGACCATCGAACATGGACGCCCCCTTGGACACTCCGAACTCGCCGTCCGCTCCGGCCATCGATCCGTCGCCGAAATCGATGCGTCGCCGATTCACGCACGTCAAGCTGCAAACGCTGCTCTTGGTCGCATCGCTGTGGTTCGCATTCGCCGGACTGACGATTTGGGACGCGAACGCCGAAATGCGCAGCGCGCGAGAGGGCGCCACCGCGCTCGCGGAGGCTCTGTCCGCGCACACCGTGCGCGTCATGCGCGAAGCGGAACAAGTGGCCGCGCTCGTCTCATGGCAAGTGCAAAACGACGGCGTGTCGATCCCGCTCGCGTATTACGTGAGCTCGGGGCTGCTCAAGCTCGACGTCTTCGTTCAAGTTGCCGTCATCGATTCGCGAGGCTATCTGCGTGCGTCGACGATACGGGGTTTCGCGCCGATCAGCTTGTCCGACCGAGAACACTTCCGCATTCATGTCAACGATCCGAGTACGGCGTTGATGATCGGCCGCCCCGTCGTGGGCCGCGCAAGCGGCAAGGCGTCACTGCAACTTTCGCAGCGAATCAATTCGCTCGGTGGGCGCTTTCTCGGTGTCGTCGTCGTCTCGGTGGACCCGACCTACTTCACCGAGCTCTATAACGGCCTGCGGATCGGGAAAGATGGGGTGGTAGCCGTCGTCGGCACGAACGACTACATCGTTCGAGCCCTGCGCTCGGGCCGCGATCAAGCCGTCGGCGCGCAGCTGCCTCTGACCGACCCCCTGCGGCTCGCATTGGCCCGGACGCGTTCGGGCAACTTGAGCACCCCCTCATTCATCGACGAGCACGACGCCATCATCAGCTACCGCACGCTCAGCGGCTATCCGCTCGCGGTCGCGGTCGGCTATTCGACGAATGAATATCTTGCCGCGTGGCGCACCCGTTGCCTATTGCTGTTCGCAGCCGCCGTGCTTCTGACGATATTGATCGTCGCCACCGAACAGCGCACGAAAACGCTGCTCGTGAATCTTGCCGCCGCCCACGATCGCGAGATCGCGAAAGGAGCACAGCTCGAGCAGGCGCGCTCCGACGCCGAAGCGGGATCGCGCGCGAAAAGCGCGTTCCTCGCGACCATGAGCCATGAGATCCGCACGCCGATGAACGGCGTCGTCGGCATGACCGAAGTCCTGATGCGCTCGACGCTATCGGCCGATCAAAAGGAAATGGTCAGCACGATCCGTGATTGCTCCTCCGCACTACTCAAGATCATCGACGACATTCTCGATTTTTCGAAGATCGAAGCGGGCAAGTTGCAGATCGATTGTGTACCGACCTCGGTCGAAGACGTCGTGGACAGCCTCGCTTCGTCGTTGGCAACGGTTGCAGATGCCCGCGGCGTTGCATTGCGCACCTATGTATCGCCTGCGCTGCCGGAAAACGCACTATTCGACGATACGCGCCTGCGCGGAATCCTCTACAACCTCGTCGGCAACGCGATCAAGTTTTCGGCTGGGCGCACCGCGGTTCAAGGTCACGTTGCGCTTCGGGTGGGCGTCGTCGAGGGCGCCGAGCCTGAAGTGCGTTTCGACATCTGCGACAACGGCATCGGCATGAGCCCCGAGACGCTCGCGCAATTGTTCCAGCCGTTCAGCCAGGCCGAAGCATCGACGACGCGCCGCTTCGGGGGCACGGGGCTGGGCCTCGCGATTTGCCGCCGCCTCGTCTCTTTGATGGGCGGGCGGATGTCGGTGCAAAGCGAGCCGGGGCAAGGCACGACGTTCACGGTGGAACTGCCGCTTCGCTTGGTGCAGGGGGCCGAGCCGCGCAAGCGGACCGATCTGTCGGGAGTGGCTTGCGTCATCGTCGCTTCTTCCGACTGGCGCAGCGACGACACCGCCGACTATCTGCGCCACGCGGGCGCGCAAGTCGAGATCGTCGAGAGCGCGCACGATGCTCAGCGCGCGCTTGCGCGTGCCGAGGCCCCCCGCGTACTGGTGCACGACGCACGTTGCTCAGCCGACGCCGTTGCATCGACCGCTTCGCGCGACGGCGTCGGGATCTCGGGGGACGTGTTGATTGCCGCTTCGCGCAGTCTTGTCATGATGACGCGCGCCGGCAACACCGTATCGATCGGGGCGCAGGCACTGCGGCGACGCGTTCTCGTCGATGCCGTCGCCCTCGCCGCTGGCCGCGGCGACGGCCGATCGCTGAGCCCGTCGCATAACGACGACGAGCTCGTGGCGCGCACGAGCGCCGACGACGGCATCATGCTGCTCGTCGCGGAAGACGATGAGATCAACCGACGCGTCATTTCACGGCAATTGGCGCTGCTTGGCTACGCAGCGGACATAGCCGTCGACGGCGAGCAAGCGCTCGAGATGTGGAATGCGAAGCCTTACACGCTGGTGCTGACCGACTTGCATATGCCCAAGCGAGACGGCTACGAACTCGCTCAAGCGATTCGGGCCGAAGAAGCGATGGACGCACGCGCTCGTGTGCCGATCGTCGCGTTGACGGCCAATGCCATCACGGGCGAAGCGAATCGCGCGAAAGCGCTCGGCATCGACGACTACCTCACGAAACCGCTCAAGTTGGATTTGCTCGCGCAGGCGCTCGCGCAATGGACGATGTCGCAGCGCGGGGCTAAACAGGCCAATGCGGGCGACGAGGCGGCCGATGCCGGTGAGCGCGCGCCACAGCTCGCTTCGCCATCGTTGCCATCGGCAGGGGCATCTGCCTCCTCGCACGCCTCGCACGCCTCGCACGCCTCGCAAATAAGCGAACCGGCTTCGCCCAATTCGTTCGACGAAGCCGAGGCCGGCGCCATTGAAGCGATCGTCAACATCAACGTGCTCAAGGGCATCGTCGGTGACGACATGGAAACCGTTCAAGCGCTCCTGATCGAGTATGCCGAATGCTCGGCGGAACTCGCCGATCAATTGCGTGCGCGTCTAGCGGACGGCCGCGCACGAGAGGCAGCCGCCATCGCCCACAAGCTCAAATCGTCGTCGCGCTCGATCGGCGCACTGCCGTTAGGGGAGCTGTGCGCCGAGATCGAGGAGGAGGCGTCGAAAGCCGAAGCGAATGGGCTGGATCGCCTAGGCGCGCGATTCGACGTCTCGTATCGGCGTGCGATCGAAGTCGTGCGCAGCCTGACGCTCGAGGCCGATGCGGAGCCACGGACATAGGCCGACAAAAATCCAAGGCATCCGACGCCTGGCCAGGCATCGAACGCGCGCTCGCCTTTTGCCGCGATCCGCTCCTTCGAATCGCTTCGCGTCACGCCTGCGCCGCAGGCCAACTGATTTCGAAACGCGCGCCCGGTAAAACTTGCGGGTCCGCGGCGACGATGCGGCCGTTATGCGCATGGAGCACCTGACGCGTGATCGCGAGCCCCAACCCATAACCACCTGCGTGGCGATCGAGCCGCACGAACGCATCGAAAACCCGTTCTCGCTCGGCGGCGGACACGCCCTGGCCGTCGTCCTCGACCGCGATCGATACATTGCCGTGCGCGATCGCGAGCGTGATATCGATGTGCGAGCGCGCGTATTTGCCGGCATTACGCAATAAATTGCGCATCGCGTACGACATGAGGCGCTTATCCATCGCCACGCGCACCTGCCGATCTACCTCGATCGTCAACGTAACGGCCTTCTCGGCGTAGAGCACAGCCGAATCGCGCACCTGAGCCTCAATCCAAGCCGCCAGCGGCGTCGGCTCGAGATTCGATTGCAGCGAGCTATATTCGAGCCGCGCATAAGTGAGGCTCATATCGATCAGCTCGTCGAGTTCGGTCACGTCCTGCTCCACGCTCGCTATCGCGCTCTCGTATTCGAGCGCCGATGCCGGCTCGCGTAGGATTTCCAGCGCGAACCGCGTGCGTGCGAGCGGCGTGCGCAACTCGTGCGAGATCCCGTTCGTCAGATCGCGCTGCGCGGCGATCAGCCGCTCCATCCGTTCGGCGAGCGCGTTGAGCGTACGCGCGAGCGGGCCGATAAAGACGCTATGCGATTCACGCGCCCGTGTATTGAAGCGCCCTCCCGTGAAATCGATCGCGCGCTCGCGCACCATCACGAGATCGAGCCAGATCGGCCGAATCCAGCGATACGCGGCGTAGGCCGTGACAACGCAAGCGACCAACGCCATCGGCAAGATGCCGCCGGGCAACGTAGCGATTGCATGGCGCAGCACGCCTGGGCCCAGTGCATACGACAGCATCGCAAGTACAGCCGCAAGCACCATCGATACGAGGCCCAGCAGGTGCAGGTAAGCTCGCAGATAGAGTTTCGACCAGCTCGGGATGCGATCCGCACGCGTGTCGGTCCACGACCGCCGAAAGCGCAGCCAACGCCATTTCCAATATCGATACGGCGACAAAGAGGCGGTTTCGCAAGTCGTCATCGCCATCATTCCCACACGACTTTGCTGAACTGGTAGCCCTTGCCACGCACGGTTTTGATGCGCTGCGGATTGGCGGCATCGTCGCCGAGCTTTCGCCGCAGCCGCGAAATGCAACCGTCCACAGTGCGGTCGAGCCCATCGAAACCGATGCCGCGCAACTCGCGCAACAAATCGTCTCGGCTCGCGACTTCGCCCGCGTTGCGCACGAGCGCCCAGAGCAAATCGAATTCCGCCGATGTCAATTCCGGCGCGGTGCCGTCGGGCAGCCTGACCGCACGCGTGGCACGGTTGATCTCGAATTTGCCGAATCGATACGACTCGGGCTGATCGTGCGCGTCGCCGGCGCGGCCGGGCGACCGACGCAATTGGGCTTTCACGCGCGCCAGCAACACGCGCGGCTCGACCGGTTTATGAATGTAATCGTCGGCGCCGAATTCGAGGCCGAGCACCTCGTCGAATCGATCGTCGCGCGCCGTGACCATGATGATCACGCCGTCGAAGCGCTCCCGTGCCTCGCGCAGAATGGCGAAGCCATCCTTTCCGGGCAGATTGATGTCGAGCACGACAAGATCGGGACGGTGCTCGACGATCGCCGGCACGGCTTCGTCTCCGTGCAAGACGGCGCGAACCTCGTAGCCGTGCTTGCACAGATAACCCGCGACGAGCGAGGACAGACGAGCGTCGTCCTCGACGAGCAAGATGGAATGAGACATGACGGCACGGCTCGAAGTCTGGTTTCTTATTGGCGGCCAATCGATGGCCGGAAAAACTTACGAGAAACGAGGCGCAATTTTACCGTCCGTCACCAGGTTAGTCAGCCCCGAAACGCTATTCTCTGACGCGAAATTGCTCCGGGTCCTTCCCCTTCAGCCACCGAGGCCGAGGCCCGCGCCCGCCCCATGTCTCGCCAGTATCCGGATGGCGGAAGCGAGGTGCCCCGCTCGACGCGGCGCGCGCTTTGCGGCGCGTGCCGAACAAGTCGTCAGGGGTGAACCCGAATGCGGCGATGGTCTCGCGCACGGTTGCCAGCGCGGCCTCAGCTTCGGCTCTGCGCGCCCGCTCGATCTCGGCGTCGAGCTCTTGTTTTCTTGCCAGTAATTCCTTATACGTCGCCACGGACTCAATCCTCCTTACGGTTTGTCATAGGCGCGGCAGTTCCGTCGCTCATACGACGATGCGTCGTCGCGGTATGAGTGGCGGCACATTGCGCACCGAGGCTGCCATGACCCTAGGGTATAGCGGGCACAGCAGAAAGCAATACTCATGCCTGGTTTTATTTACATTTCAAACGTCGATTGAGGGAACCGTCAAATCGCTGTCTCGAGGCAATCAAAAAAGCGGCAGCCCCGTGAAAGCACTGCCGCTCTCTGTTACGACCGCTTGCGCGCGATCATGAGCGATGCCGCTGTTGCAACATTCGCACGCGCGCCATCGCGGGCGCATCGCTGCCGACGGTGTCATACATCTTCGCAAGATCGGCCTTGAGCGCCGTGCGCGAACCACCGTCCAGATAAACCATGTGCCCGGACGGGTAGAAACGCGCCGATAAATTGTTGCGCACGCTTTGCTCGATCAACGGCATCTGCTGCAGATCGAGGATGGTTTGATAAAACGGCGTCACGAAATCGTAGAAGCCGTTGGCGGACAGCACCTTCAAATCCACATTTAGCGCCATGACCGCAGCCAGATCGCCGGCGGTATACAAAATGATGTTCCCCTGCGCGTCCTTGCCCTTCTGCGCGCCGGTCGGATCGATGTGACCGAAGTCCCAATTCTGGAAGGCCTGATCGTTCAAGTCGGTGAACGAAGACGTCGACGTGTACTTCAATTGCTCGTTCAGATACTGGTTCCACATCGTCGTATACACACCCGATACGGCCGTCATGGTCGGATCGTTGCCGCCCGAGTTCGGATCGATTTGGCCCGCGATGCCCGTGTCGATGGCGGTGACGCGACCGTCGTAAGATCCGAGAGCGACGCCTTTCGATTTGAGCAGCGTCGTCAAGAACAGCGAATGGCCTCGGCTGTCGTAACCGGCGATATCCAGGCTCCACGCGAGCAATGTCGTCTTGTCGATGCCGGTGTACTGCGACAGCTTTTCGACGACGGCATCGTCCGTTTGCGGGAATTTGCTTAGGGCTGCAAGGTAATCAGTGCGCGCGAACTGCGCGACTTCTTCCACAAATGCGCCTAAATCGGTAGGCGTCGGCGCAATTCCGAGCCGCTTGTGGTACCACGCGTCGGCGGCCGCCGTCGGCAGCGCACCGACGGGATTGCCCGCTTGCGCATAATCGAGGATAGAAGACTGCAGCGTGACGCCGTTCAAATCGATACCATCTTCGTGAAGCATGTAGGCCAGCACGCAACTGCGCGCCGTGCCGTACGATTCGCCGAACAGATACTTGGGCGAATTCCAGCGAT